>JAPSHL010000336.1 GCA_031179905.1 Bacillus sp. (in: firmicutes)
ACAAAAGATAAGCCAATTATTACAACACTATAAAACATCCAGCCAGCAGAATCTAATTTCTGCTGGTTTTTTTCTGTCTTCATATAGGTGTTTTTCGACTGTCTTTTCTGAATATTTTAGTACTTTAGCAGAGTAAATCTTATTGTTGACATCACTAGTTACATTACTTTATTGTATATATATACCGCTCGCCGTATTTTGATTTAAGGCGGGCAAGGCTACGCGGCAGAAATAATTGCCGTTGTTGGATATTACTTTATAATCTGCTGTTTTTTTATAACGGTACGAAATCTGCAGATGTTTTTTTGCGTCGCTGATGGATATCAGCTGTATTTACAGTTTGAACAAGCTTTAAGTAATCTCCCAATTTCAACTAGACTATTAACTAAAAAGGAGAGAACACCAACATCATGAGCAATGGTAATAAGCTCGGACTAGCCATATTGACATCACTTGTTGTCGGCAATATGGTCGGTTCAGGAATTTTTATGTTGCCTCGATCATTGTCAGAGGTAGCAAGCCCTGCTGGTGTCATACTTGCATGGGTTTTAACTGGATTAGGAGTATTAGTGACGGCACTAGTCTTCGGAAATTTGGCAATCAAGAAGCCAGATTTGACTGGCGGTCCACAAATATATGCAAAGCAATTGTTTAAGGAAGGCTCCAATTTATCATTGCTTTCCGGTTTTATGTCATCATGGGGATACTGGATTGGTAACCTCGCAGGTAATGTTGCAATTATCACAACATTTGCAGGTTATCTATCAACGTTTTTCCCTATATTAACTAGTGAAGCTGTCCTGTTTACAGTCGGCTCATTTACGTTAAAAGTCGGTAATGCAGTTACTTTCGCCGTTTGTACTATTCTTTTATGGGGTACTCATATTATTATTTTGCGCGGTCTCGAAAGTGCAGGGAAACTGAATTTTATTGCAACTGCAGCTAAAGTAGTCGGCTTCTTGCTGTTCATTATCATTGCATTATTTGCATTTGATTCAAGCAATATACTGCCGTTCGTGGAACCGAAAATTGATGATGCAGGTAATTCGATCGGTCTTTTTGGACAAATTAATAATGCTGCTGTAACGACATTATGGGCATTTTTAGGAATTGAATCTGCTGTTGTGTTTGCAAGCAGAGCGAAAAAGCAAATCGATGTGAAGCGAGCTACTATTTTAGGATTGTTTATTGCACTGGCAATCTACATCGGCATAAGTACATTGGTAATGGGGCTATTAAATCAGGAAGAACTAATTTCTTCGCAAAAACCTTTGATTGATGCAATTGAAGTGGTTCTTGGACCAATTGGCGGGAAAATCCTCGCAGCCATCGGTTTAATTAGTTTGTTTGGGTCAACAATCGGATGGGTTATGCTTAGTGCTGAGATTCCATACCAAGCTGCAAAGCAAGGAATATTCTTGACTCCCTTTAAGAAAGAAAACAAACATGGTATACCAGTATTTTCTTTAGTGCTGACAAACATGCTTGGACAATTATTTATTTTCTCTACAGTGTCTAACAGTATTTCACAAGCATTTGACTTTGTAATTTACATTGCTACATTGGCTTATCTTGTACCATACCTAATCGCATCATTGTTCCAAGTAAAACTAACCTTCACTGGTGAAACGTATGTTCACAACAAAGGACGAACCACAGACATGGTGATCGGTTTACTTGCAACTATGTACTCAGTCTGGGTTATAATTGCTGGTACAGCTGATATTAAGACATTCATATTCGGAGTAATTCTCCTTGCGAGCGGTATTTTGTTCTATGGAAAAGTCCCCCGCAATCAGACTCTGTCTGATAAATAATGAAAAAGCGAAGCAGATCACCTGCTTCGCTTTTTTTTCATAGAGAAGAGGTAGTATCCTTTTCCTCCCATTCAACATCATGTTCCTTTGCCAGCTTATCGATTTCATTTTGATATTCACGAAGCAAGGAACGAGCTTCTTCCAGCATGCCGTTAGCTTCTTCTATCAATAAAGGGTCTTGCGTTTCAAGAGCCCTGACGATTTTCACAAACGCATTATACTGAAGATCGGCTCCTTCTATATAGATTTCATGAATTTCCCTTAACTCTTCTGTATCAATCGGAACCGTATTCAATTCTTTAATAAATTCATTATAGGTTGGAATGACAGTTAACACTAATGCATCATACATTGTCACGTCATCCGTATAGTTAATACCTGACACTTGGTCATAAGCAGTAACAGCAGTCGCCTCCAGTTCAAAAGCCGCAGTCATTTCTTTATTAACATAGTTCATCAAATCATCTTGGATAGGATCACTAAAGCATGCTGATAAAACAAAGATGATGGGTAAAATGGTGCATAAAATTACTTTTTTCACTAAAAAACCTCCTTTACCTCAATTTATGAAAGAATGGAAGTCCACTATGTATAGCAGAAAAGCCCAAAAATCAGAAAGAAGTAAAATAATTGCTGGAACTATCTTGTAAAGCAAAATAGTGTAAGATAATCTTTAGATATAAGCTATATTGCATTGCAACATAGCAGAAATGAGATACTTGAAAGGAAAGAAACAGATGTCTTCAAGCCAAATGCTCAAAGGAGTACTGGAAGGGTGTTTATTAGCAGTCATATCAAAAGGAGAAGTGTATGGGTATGAGATGATTGAAAAGCTCGAAGCCTACGGCTTCACCATGATTAGTGAAGGCAGTATATATCCAGTCCTATTGAGAATGAAAAAAGAAAACCTCGTCCATGTAGCCACAAAGGCTTCCTCTTCAGGACCAAAGAGAAAATACTATACATTAACAGAGGAAGGACACCATCAATTGAAACTTTTCGAGGAAAGGTGGCTGCTGCTTTCCAATAGCGTCAATGAATTGTTAAAAAAGAAATAAAGGAGGAAATCAGAAAGTGGAACTATCAGCAAAAAGCCAAGAATTTATTGATAATCTCAACTTATATTTAATGACAAGCGGTAAAAAAGATCACGAAATTAAAGATATAGTGGAAGAATTGACAGATCATCTGTTAGAAGCAGAAAAAGACGGCAAAGACGTATCCGAAATCACAGGTGATTCCCCAAAAAGCTATATGGAAAGCTTAGCGAAAGAAATGAAAACCGATTATTCCGGATGGCTCAAGTACCTTCCCTTTGTTTTTTTAAGTATAATTTCCTATCAGATTATTGGCGATGTACTGCTGGGTGAATTAAGCTACACATTGGCAGT
>JAPSHL010000337.1 GCA_031179905.1 Bacillus sp. (in: firmicutes)
AATTGTGCTCATACCGATATTCTTTTTAAACAGCCTTGTCAGATGGTCTGGATTCATGGAAAAGGTATCGGCAATTTGTCTCACATTAAGAGGCTCATGAATATTCACCCTGATCCATTCAAGTATTTGGGTGAATTTTTGCGTCTTTTCATTTATCGTATTATGATGGAGCAGCTGTCTGCTGTATTGTTCAGTAAGCTCAATTAACAATTCTGTCAGCAAATAGTCAACAGAGAAGGTGCTGTAGTAGGAAGCATTTGCTATATCTAAGATTTGCTTCATCAAGATAAAAGGCTTATCTGTGTAGGAAAGGCTGAAATAGTCTGGCAAAAAAACAGCATTATTGATTGCATGCTTATGTGGTTGTATATCAACTGCAAGCAAATGGCTGATAAATTTCTCACCAGAATAGATGTCTGTCTCACAAAAAGAGATAAAGTGTATCCAAAAGAAGCTCGCTCCTTTTTGAGAGGGGGCATATCCTTGGTAGTCCATTTCTGGTGGGATGAGCAGTACATCTCCTTGCTTCACTTCATACTGGTTGACACCAACTTGGATGTAAACAGTTTTTTTTAAGCCAATAATGATTTCAAAATCCTTCTTTAGCCGCATTTGTTTATGCTGCCAGCTGTCACTGCTGATAAAACGGCCGCATTTATAATAAGCAAGCGGTCTTTCAATATTGAATTTCCAAAGCAGGTCCATTCACATCTCTCTCCTTGCATATTGTTTTTTCTACCGAATGCCGTATTTGTTCACCTTGATAACAATGACTAATAAAAATGCAAGCATTTTCAATAATGTTAGCATAAATATCAGAGGATAACGACAATCAATCTAGGAATATGGTTTTTGAAATTATAATTTTATATGTCGGATTTCACCACTAAATCTACTATTTTAGCAGTTTCCGCATAATTATAAAGCGATTACAATAGGGGCGTAAAGTCCGAAAATAAATAGTGATAAGAAGCAGGAGGAATAAGAATGTCAAACAATGTGCAAGCAGACAAGTCGATACATATCGAGAAGGTAACGATTAACGACCAATTTTGGAAGCGATATGCAGACATTGTCAAAACAGAAATGATTCCATATCAATGGGAAGTGCTTAATGACAGGGCTGAGATTACCATTGAAAAGGAGCGGAATGACCAAAATATTCCTTCTGAAAAAAGTCATGCGATTGAGAACTTCAAGATTGCTGCAGGGCTTAAGGAGGGACGGCATTATGGCTGGGTCTTCCAGGACAGCGATGTATATAAATGGCTCGAAGCAGTTGCTTATTCAATTGAACGGGAGCATGATCCGAAGCTGATTGAATTGGCCGATGGTGTTATTGATTTATTGGCGCTTGCTCAAGAGAAGGATGGCTATTTAAACACATATTTTACAATTGAGGCGCCAGAGCGGCGTTTTAAAAGGCTTGCCGAAAGTCATGAGCTATATTGTGCTGGTCATTATATTGAAGCTGCTGTAGCATATTATAAAGCGGTAAAAAATGAAAAAGCACTCACCATTGCCTGTAAATTGGCAGATTGTATTGAAGCAAATTTCGGTAATGAGGCAGGGAAAATAAAAGGCTATGATGGACATGAGGAAATTGAACTAGCCCTTGCTAAGCTGTATGAACTTACAAAGGAAAAGAGGTACTTGGATCTTTGCAACTTCTTTTTATATGAACGGGGACAGGATACTAGTTTTTTTGAAAAGCAATGGCAAGAGGAATTAGGTGAGAATGCGGTGATTAGTGGAATGAAACATCTTCCGCTTAGCTACTATCAGGCACATAAGCCGATCCTTGAACAAGAAAGTGCAGAAGGGCATGCAGTGCGGCTTGTGTATCTCTGTGCAGGCATGGCAGATGCAGCTTCTTTGAGCCAAGATGAAGAAATGCTGCAAGCCTGCAGAAGATTATGGAAGAACATCACATTGAAACGAATGTACATTACAGGCGGAATCGGGTCGACCGTTCACGGCGAGGCATTTACTAGTGACTATGATTTGCCGAATGATACGATGTATTGTGAAACCTGTGCCTCAATCGGTTTAATCTTCTTTGCGCAAAACATGCTGAAAAACGAGGCTGACAGTATGTACAGCGATACTTTAGAAAGAGCACTCTATAACGGAGTAATCAGCGGGATGGCTTTAGACGGAAAGCATTTCTTCTATGTCAATCCGCTTGAGACTAATCCTCGGAACAGCTTGAAAGACCCGGGGAAAAGTCATGTAAAGCCGACAAGGCCGGCTTGGTTTGGCTGTGCCTGCTGTCCTCCTAATCTTGCCCGCCTGCTTGCATCCATCCATAAGTATGTGTATTCGCAGAAAGGCGATTGTCTTTACGCAAATTTATATATTGCCAACAAGGCAGAGATTGATTGGAATGGCAAGAAAATAGCGGTTACTCAAGAAGCGAACTACCCGTGGGGAGGAGAAGCAAAGTTCCGTTTTCAGCTTGAAGAGCCTGCTGAATTCGGCTATTGCTTACGCATACCAGCGTGGTCGAAAACGTATAAAGTTACGGTTAATGGTTTGGAAATAAAGGACAGTTTAAAGAATGGTTATATGGTGATACGAAGGAATTGGCAAAATGGAGATGAAATCTGTGTCAGCTTGGACATGAGCATCCAGGAATGGACTGCAAATCCTCTTGTTAAAGCGGATTTAAATAAGATCGCGATACAGCGCGGCCCATTCATCTATTGTATGGAAGAAGCAGACAATGGAAAATGTCTTCATCTTATCCGAATGCCGAGAAGTAAAAAATATCATTATCGATACGATACAGAACTATTTGGTGGAGCAGGGCTCATTGATGTTAAAGCGGAAAAAAGAGTCGTTCAGCAGGAATGGGAAAGCCAATTGTACAGTTCAGAGATAAAGGAGCTTTATGAGGAGAAAAAGATTACCCTGATTCCTTATTATGCTTGGGCAAACCGCTCGGTCGGGGAAATGCAGGTTTGGCTTGCTAAAGAGTGAATAAAGCAGGCGTTTGATATTTAAGCCGCATACTTATATGATTAGAAAAAACAGTTTAAGAGGTAAATTATGGAGCCGTTAAAGAATATTTATGATTTGCAGTTTATCGCTAAATTGGAGAATGTTATCACAGACCATTTTCCTGCATTTGATAAGGAAGAGTTTCGCACCAGGTTGTTTGAGACTGATTGGGAGGAGTTAGCGCTAAAAGAAAGGATGCGT
>JAPSHL010000338.1 GCA_031179905.1 Bacillus sp. (in: firmicutes)
ATTTTGTCGGACATTATGCGTGGCGCTGGTGATAAAGTTAAAGAAGCTGGAGCTACGCTAGTTGGAGGTCACTCAATTGATGATCAGGAACCGAAATTTGGACTAGCAGTTACTGGTACAGTCCATCCTGATAAAGTTCGTGCAAATGCAGGTGCTAAGCCTGGAGATAAATTAATCCTTACTAAACCGATTGGTGTGGGGATATTGACGACTTCTATTAAAAGATCCTTATTGTCAGAGGAAGAAATTAACCGCGTGACGACAGTAATGGCAACATTAAATAAAACAGCAGCTGAAGTCATGGAACCATTCAATGTTCATGCATGTACGGATGTTACGGGCTTTGGTTTACTTGGGCATGCTTCAGAAATGGCGAAAGGAAGCAAAACCGGCATCACTATTTTCAAAGAGCAAGTGCCTGTCCTACCTAGAGTTAAAGAATTAGCGGAGCAAGGTGTTATTCCAGGGGGAACAAAGAATAACTTCGCCCATCTAGAAGGTGATGTTACATTCCCTGAGCAAATGGATGAATTAGATCGTCTAATCTTGTGTGATGCAGTTACTTCTGGGGGCTTGTTGATTTCTGTAAGCGGAGACGAAGCTGACTCCTTGCTGGCACAGTTATTGGATAAAGGCGTTGAAGCTGCTTTAATCGGTGAAGTGACAGACGAACAAAAGGGACACATTGTTGTTGCTTAAAGAGGATTAAGAAAGAAGGGTTTCAATTGTTCCAAGATATTACGATTGAAAAATTGTTAGATCTGCGTGACAAAAAGGATTTTACATTAGTTGATGTTCGCTCTCCATCTGAGTTTGCCGAGAATACAATTCCCGGAAGTATAAATATTCCCCTCTTCAACGATGAAGAGCGGGCTGAAATAGGAACTATTTACAAACAAGTCAGTGTTGATGCAGCGAAAGCCAGAGGTGTAGAGATTGTATCGGCAAAGCTGCCGGAGTTCGTCCGTTCCTTTCAAGAGCTTTCCAGAGATGTAGTGGTATTTTGCTGGCGCGGAGGCATGCGAAGCAAAACTTCCGCAACACTTATTGACTTAATGGGTGTTCATGCATTCCGGCTTCATGGCGGAATCCGTTCATACCGACAGTGGACTGTGTCCCAAATAGAGAATCTTGAAATTAAGCAGGAAGCAATTGTCCTTAATGGCTATACAGGCTCTAATAAGACAAAAATCTTACAGCAATTAGCTTTAGAAGGCTATCCTGTCATTGACCTTGAAGGTCTCGCAAATCACCGCGGCTCGATTTTCGGCCAAATTGGCAAACAGGCACATAACCAAAAAACATTTGATGCCCTGCTTGTTCATCAGTTAGAAAACCTAAAAAATTCTCCTTATCTTCTTATGGAGGCAGAAAGCAAACGAATAGGGAAGGTTGTCATACCAGAGCCTCTTCTAAAAAGAAAAGAACAAGGAATTCAATTATTTCTTCTTATGCCAATTGAAGAAAGAGTCAAGCATATTCTCGAAGATTATGAACCATGGGAACACCATCAAGAATGTCTGAATGCCTTTCAACTTATCAAAAGACGTATTCATACACCAATAGCTGCCGCAATTGAGGAGCATTTGCTTAACAAAAAGTATGAACAGGCTGTTCATTTGCTGTTAGAGTATTATTATGATCCTCTTTATGAACGAAAGGCAAAACAATACGATGAAGAACGAACTATTGTATTGTCTGCTGCAAATACAAGTGCCGCAGTTAAAGTCATTAAAGAGGCTTTAGCAAAGCAAGCAATAAACATTCATTGAGATAAGGAACGATATTAGTTCATTAGAGCTAATATCGTTTTATATATATATAAATTCACAAAGCAATAAAAATTGATAATTAACCCCTTGTTACTTTTATTGTAATTATTTTTTTAAACAGTAAATTGAATGCGTAAAATTATTTTATTCTAACTCCCCCTACTGCCTTCCACTATAAAATCTCCATCCAACAAAACATTTGGTGAAAAGTGTAAAAAAATTCTATAATAAAAGTATGCTAACAATCTTTTGTTACGAGAATTGGAGTGTATAAAATGGGATTTTTTAATCGTTTTTTTAAGAAAGTGGAGGATATTAATAAAGGAGAAGCTGCAGCTGCTGAACTCGAATCTGAATTTTATTTAGAATCACCAGAAGAGGAAGCGATAAATTATTGGGTTGAAATGGCGCAAAATATTATTGTAAATTCAGTTAAGGCAGCCAACAACTCAGTTGATCGTGCCTTTATTTTAGTCTATATGAGGGAACAGCCTTCTTTTGATATTTTTTACCAGCTAGAAGGAAATTTAGTTATGTGGGATCAACTTGAAGATTCTAGCATAAAGGAAAAGCTTGAAAATGAGTTATTGCCGCAAGCAGCTTCTGTCGCTTCAGCAGTTAATGGGAACTTCGCACAAGCTGAACATGCTAAAATTGCTTATGCTGAGCTGCAATTTGAATGGGCGACTGGTGCTTGGTTTTCACATGTAATTTGGGAAGATGATAACAATGCAAAATTAAGCAAGGAAGAAATTTTAAACAAATGGTTCAACACCTTGAGTGCGGAGATTAAAACACTGCCGTTAGACAGTGATAGCAAGCTTTCATGGTATCCTTAATTTTATCTTTAGAAGCATCTCTGATATGCTTCTTTTTCAGTTAAACCATAAACCGTACACTTTCATTTCCCGCTGCCTGCTTTTAGTTCAACACACTACAATATTTCCAATCATACACAAATTATTCCTTTATTATGCATATAGTATAAATGATTGACAAACAACGGCAAGGAGAATGAAATAGGATGTTCGAGACTCTTCCTGATTGGTTTTGGATTTTGTATTATTTGTTTATCATCACTACTTTCGTAACCTCTATTCTTAATGCAGTTCGTAAGCGAAAAAAGTTACTTTCAATTTTCGCCGCATTTATCACATTAATCACACCGTTTCTGTCTTTTTTATATGCAATAGGGCGAGGTGATGGTTTGAATGAATGGGAGTATATCGGTATCGGTTTACAAGCAGGGTCTCTTTGGGCAATGACTGTAACAGCAGCACATTTGGTTACGGTTGCTTGGTGGTTTTTCTTTTTTTCCAAGTTTAATACTGAAGTAAAAAGTTAGTTCTACACAAAATCAGTACCTCCATTTTTTGGGAGGTACTGCT
>JAPSHL010000006.1 GCA_031179905.1 Bacillus sp. (in: firmicutes)
CATTGGTAATGAGCCGCATATTAAGGACATAGTAGAAATTCCGCAAATGATGGAGAAGGCATTAAATATGCTGAGAGAGTCTTTGACAGCCTTCTATACGGAGGATACGGTAATTGCAAAAGCCAGCGCAGAAAAGGACGATGAGGTTGATGCAATGTATGGAAGGCTTATCCAGGAACTGATGGGCTATATCCGTGAGAATCCTAGTGAAACAAAGCAGGTTACTCAGCTTGCCTTTGTATGCAGATATATTGAAAGAATCGGCGACCATGTCACGAATATTGCCGAAAATGTCATCTATTTAGTGACAGGAAAAAGATACGATTTGAATGGATAATCAGCAGATTTTTTCTGCTGATTTTTTTATTGTAATTAATATGTAAAATTTCTGTAAATTTGTAGATATGGGGCGTTAAATCCTTCATATTGGTAGATAGGTATATTGTCTTATTTATCATTTTTTGCAGGAGGAAAGTCATGTCTGGAAAATGGAAAAGGAAGCAGAAAATTAATAATGGTACCGCCAAGCGGGCATGGTTTAAGAAGGGAAGTTTTTATAAGGTAAATACCTTCTTTAGATGGAGAGATATTCAAATCAGGTCAAAGCTATATTTATTGTTTGGATTTAATGCAATTCTGTTCTTTGCTACAACTGCAATTGTTATTATCCTGCTCAACAATGTTTGGGCCAAAACAGTAGATATTAAAAATCAGGGTGAAAGAGCTGCGGCAATAGAGGAAATAGGCTCTATAATCAGAGCGAAGGATATTCGGATTGCAGACTATATTACCTTTCTAAAAGAAGAAGATATTAAAAGCTACCGTGAACTCCGAAATGAACTCAATGTTTCGCTGGAAAGCTTAAATGAGACAATGGATGATAAGGAACAACAGCAGCATCTTAAGAAAATAGAAGAAAATAATAAAAAGATTGATGAGCTGTTTATCAGTGTTGTCGCACCAGCTGTTGTCAGGCTTGATGAAAGGATTTACACAGATGCGAGGATGGAAATAGCACAGCTGCGGGAGAATAATGCAGCAACACTGCAGGAGTTAATCAAGCATGTGGAAACTGACAGGAACAATACGATGCAGAACATGGAACAAAGGATGATGTTGTTTGTCTGGCTTATAATTGGTGCTGCAGCAATGTCTACCATCTCCAGTGGCGTGTTTGTCTTCTTTGTTTCTCGTTCTCTAAAAAACAACTTGGCAAGGATCGTGCAAAGGGCCAAGCGGGTGGCACAAGGTGACTTGAAGGAGGATGTATCCACTTATGATGGTAAGGATGAAATCGGCCAGCTGGAGCAAGCGATCGGCGGTATGGTGTACAGCTTGCGGAAGATGGTAAACGGGATTGGCACGGCGGCTGTCTCTGTCCATAAAAACAGCGAGGAGCTTACACACAGCTCATCTAATGTTAAACATTCCAGCCAGCAAATTTCTGAAACAATGGCCGCGCTATCTGCAAGTGCAGAAAAACAGGGAGAAGGCACAAGCCAGCTGATTGCTGCATATGAGTCATTTAACAGCCAGTTAGGAATAGCTGCAGATAATGGGGCAATGGTAAACGAAGGCTCTGCTAAAGTGCTCTCAGTAACGCGCAACGGCTATGAATCAATGAAGGAATCAGTTACACAGACTAATATTGTCTATGAGATGATTAGAAACACATATGAAGAAGTGCTTGGAATGGAAGAGAAGACAAGAAACATTCATACACTTGTAGAGTCAATAAAAGGAATTGCAGCGCAAACAAATCTCCTGGCATTAAATGCGGCAATTGAAGCAGCAAGAGCTGGTGAGGCAGGCAAGGGGTTTGCTGTAGTCGCAAATGAGGTCAGAAAACTCGCAAACCAAGTGGAAACTTCATTAGTGGAAATAAACAGCACTGTAACAGCTGTGCAAAACGTTTCTGAAGCAGTTTCACGCTCACTTAAGGACGGTTTTCAAGAATTAGAGGATGGAACAGCGAAAATCAGGAAAACTGGCGAGGGACTCGAGATTATAAAATCAGAGGTAGAGGATATGGTTTGTAACATTGCTGTAATATCCAACACACTTGCAGATTTAATGGCTGGCTCAAAGGACATAAAAGCAGGTGTGGAAGAAGCGGCAGAAGCTTCCCAAACTTTTGCTGCAGGAGCTGTTTCATCGTCTGGATCGCTGCAGGAGCAGGATGCAGAGCTGGACCAAATCTTTGCAAGGACGAATAAGATGCTTTCAGAAGCAAATAATTTGGCCGCACTTGTAAAGAACTTCAAGATGTAAACTAAGTAGATTGATTGGTAAATAGTAGGATTTTTAATAGGAATTAAAACCAGTAATAGCAATAGATTCTAGCATGTAAGCGTTTTTTAAAGGAATTGACTTGTGAATTTAATAGAATTGTAATTTAACAGCCCCTTTCATATGTTATAACTTAATGGAAAGGGGTTTTAAGATGAGTCTGATAAAAAAGATGATGGTTTTATCATTAATATGTGCTTCCTTTTTTTCAACTACTTTGATGGCACATGCAGAAACGAGTCAAGAAACACTTACAAATGGTAAAAGCAAACTAGAAGAGAACGATAAATTGCTCGACGAAAAAGAGCAAGAACAGCAGCAGGCATCAAACGAGCTTCAAGCTGTTCAAGATGAGCTGGAATCTACAGAAAGCCAATTAGAGGCAAGTAAAAATGAGATTTCCAACATCGAAAGCAAAATAGAAGAAACGAAACAAAAAATAGAAGAGAAAAAAGAACAGATAGTTGTTTTAGAAGATAAAGTGTTAGAACGTAAGGATGTTATGAAAGATAGACTTGTAACATTACAAAACACAGATAAAACAAACATAATTATGGAAGTTATACTTAATGCTCAAGATTTATCTGATTTCTTAGATCGTGCAGCAGCTGTATCAGCTTTCTATAATGGAGATAAAGACCTTCTGGAACAGCAACAGCAGGATCTTGAAACGATTGAAGAAGAGAAAAAGGATATTGATGCAAAAGAAGCAGAACTGCAAACAAGTTATGAGTCTTTAGCTGAAAACCAGGCAGCTCTTGAAGAAAATCTTGAAAAAAGACAAGCTGCTGTAGAGAAGGCTAATAAAGAGTATGAAAGCATTTCGAAAGAAATTCAGATAGCTGAGTCAGAAAAGGCAGCTATTCAAGCAGAATTGAAGAAAGCCGAAGAATCAATTAAGAAACAGCAGCAAGAGGCTAAGGCTCGTAAAAAAGCCATCGTACAGCAGAAAACAGCAGTTTCTTCTGAAACAACTGAGGCTCCGAAATCTACATCTTCATCTGCATCAAAAAGCAAAAACAGTTCTAGTTCTTCAAAAGAAGAAAGCAGCAGTTCAAAGACAATATATGTCTCCGCAACAGCTTACAGTCACGAGAGCACTAAATCGGATTATACTGCGCTTGGCTACAATATAAAAAAGAATGCGAACATGAAGCTGATAGCTGTTGACCCGTCTGTTATACCATTAGGCACTAAAGTATGGGTTGAAGGCTATGGAGAAGCTATCGCAGGTGATACTGGCGGTGCCATTAAAGGCCATAAGATTGATGTCCTAATGCCGAATAACAAGAAGGCGAAGGCATGGGGCCGGAAAACAGTTAAAGTAAAAATTCTTGACTAATAAAGTAACGGTGCAAAGCTCAAGCTTTGCACCTTTTTTGTATTTGTATGAAATTAAGGAATATTTGAGAATTATTCTCAAAAGATGAGAATTCATGCTATAATAACTTCTGGCATTGAGCCAGAAAATAATGGAGAAAGACAGAGGGGTATATAAATGAAAAAAATCATGATGTTTATTTTGTTTAGTGTCCTATGCCTAGCAGGATGCGCAAGCAATGCAGATAAAGCAGAGCCGAAGGAGGAGAAAAAGGAACAGACACTTAAAGTAGCTTCCTTAATACCTCCGATGACAGACATATTGGAAATAGCAAAGCCGCTTATGAAAGAGGAAGGCATTAATTTAGAGATTGTCGTACTTAATGATAATGTTCAGCCGAATAATGCTCTTGCTAACAAAGAAGTTGATGCTAACTTCTTCCAGCACGTTCCTTATATGGAGCAGTACAATGAAAACTCTAATGCTGATCTAGTCGCAGTTCAGCCAATCTACCATGCAGTATATGGAGGTTATTCTCCTAAGTATAAATCATTGGAAAACCTGCCGGACGGAGCAACTGTTGCCATTGCTAATGACCCGACAAATATCAGCAGATCTCTGGCACTGATGGATAAATACGGCTTGATTAAGCTAAAGAATGGTGCTACTAGCACTACTGCAACAGAAGCAGATATCGTTGAAAATAAACATAACTTTGAAATCAAAAAAGTAGACTTGCTTATGCTTGCACGTGTCTATGAAGATACAGACCTTACTATTATGACTCCTGCATATGCAGAACCACTAGGCTTGAAGCCAAACAAAGACGCTCTATTAACAGAAGGAGTTGAGTCCGCGTTTGCAATCACACTAGTAGCACGCGAGGACAATGCCGATTCTGAAGCAATCAAGCTTCTAGCAGAAAAAATGACAGGACCCGAAGTGAAGAAATTCTTAGAAGAAGACTATAAAGATTCAGCATTGCCAGCATTCTAATACAAAAAAAAGATCCAGCTAATTTACTTTAGCTGGATTTCAAATATATCTATTTCAAGGGGGAACTTGAAAAAGAGTTAGTGTCTTAACATATTCTTATTGTACCCTCCAATTATGAAGAAACTATGACAAAACTATCAACTTTTCATAACAAGTTTGTGAAGCTTTGAAGACTGTTTTTCAAAAAAGCAGTGTGTTTTTTAAAGTGAACAATGCTACTTTGATAAATAAGAGGGACATTTAAACGTAGGATATTGATCTCCGCTCCAAACATCTTTTGTGAATGAGAATATGTACACAGCATTCTAACCGTAACACTACTATATTTGTTAGTAATAGTTTAAAAGCAGCATGCCTGACAAGGCATGCTGCTTTTTGTTGTTGCAAAAGTTATTTCTTCAGCTTATTCCAAGTCTCATCAAGAGCTTTCATTGTTTCTTCCCTAGTGCTTTCTTTACCTACATATGCTTGCAGGCTAGAACCAAATTCTTGTCCAGCACCGTCTGGGTATTTCATGAACTGCCAAGTGTAAGTTTTGCCTTCTTGAGAGTATGCTTGAATCTCTGCCCCTAAAGGACCGATATCATCTGCACTTGCTTCAATTGTTTTGAAAGCTGGTACATATTTGAAGTCTTTTACTAACATTGTTTTAGCAGTTTCAGAAGTAACTGTCCAGTTTAAGAAATCTAGTGCTGCTTCTTTATCAGCATCAGGAGCACCATTATGGACAACCCAGTTAGTAGGTACGTCTACCATTAATTTATCTGATTGAGCTTCATCATCGCTAAGTGGCATTGGGATAAAACCTACTTCCAAATTCGGGTTCAATTTATCCAGCATTGGCTGAATCCAGTTTCCTTGTTGAATCATTGCTGCTTCACCTGTAGCGAATAAAGTTACTTGTGTATTGTAGTCAGTTGTTAAAGGATTCTTGTTACCGTTATTCAATGTTAGATCCAATAGATCAAAGTATTTGTCAAAATACTCATTGCCTTCGATTTTGGATGTACCTTCATTCAAGCCTTTAATGAAAGCATCTGCGTCATCTTGATATGCAAATGGAACGTTTAAGCCGTGGTTTGCCAGCACCCACCACTCGCCATAGCCGATAGAGAAAGGAGTAATGCCTTTTGCTTTCAGTTTTTCTGCTGCTGCTTTCAACTCAGTGAAAGTAGTAGGCAGATCTGTGATGCCTGCTTTTTTAAACAATTCTTTATTATAAGCGAAGCCGTAACCTTCCAGGTTTACTGGCTGGCCGTAAAGTTTTCCGTCAATTGTCATCGGAACTAAGGCACTTTCATAAGCATCCTTTACCCATGGCTGATCAGATAAGTCCTCTAGCTTATCCTTCCAAGTAAGTGCTTCTTGATATCCGCCGTTACCAAATATATCTGGAGCTTTATTAGAAGCAAATTTTGCTTTAAGTGCAGCTGCACCGTCCGCGCCGCCTCCGACTGATTCAATGTTGAAAGATACATCAGGGTGTTCTTTCGTATAAGCGTCTGTTAATGCTTTTAATTGATCAGCAATTTCAACTTTGCCGTTGAATATATCAACAACTACTTGCCCGTCCTTGCTGCTGGAATTGTCAGAACCAGTCTCATTAGAACATGCTGTTGCTAGAAGAAGTGTTGCAGATAATACACCTGCTGCTAATGAATATTTTTTGAATTTAAAACCCATCGGTTTCCCCTCCTGAATGTTAGGAACTTTTTTTATATATGGATCTCCATCCTTGATAAAGGACGGAGGCTGATCCTGTTTTTAAAACTGCTTATTTGATAGAGCCACTTGTGATACCTTTGATAATATGCTTTTGCATTGCAAAGAAGAAAATCAATAATGGAATGATGCCGAGCATCAATGCGGCTAGTGCCAAATCCCATTGCTTTGTATATTGGCCAAAGAAGAAGAAGGTAGCCAAAGGAATGGTCCGCAATTCCGGGTTCTGCAAGACTAGGGATGGAAGCAAATAATCATTCCAAATCCATAAGCTGTTTAAGATAACAATTGTTACAGTGATTGGCTTTAATAGCGGGAAGACGATGCGCCAGAATAAACCGAAACGTGAACAGCCATCAATGATTGCAGCTTCTTCTAATTCTACTGGTATGCCTTTAATGAATCCATGGTATAAGAAGATAGTCATTCCTGATCCAAACCCTAAGTACATAATGACAAGCCCCCAGATGCTGTTAAGCAAGTTCAGGTTTCCTGCTGTCTTAATTAAAGGAATCATGATGGATTGGAACGGGATAATCATCGCTGCGACAAATGACATAAAGATGATATTGGAAATCTTCTTTTTTGTTCGCACAAGCATATAAGCAGCCATTGAACAGAACACAACTAAAACAATATTACTTGCAATTGTTATGATTAAAGAATTACTTAACACTTTCAAATAATCGAGCTTCTCAAATGCACTTACATAGTTTTGGAACTGAAGTACCTTAGGCAATGCCGAGGTATTCGTCAAAATTTCAGCAAATGGCTTTAAAGAGTTGGCGATTACATAATAGAAAGGTACTAGAAAGATAAGGCCAAGCAATATTGCGAAAATTTCCAGAATAAAGGTTCTTCCAGTATATTTGCTGCCCATTAGGATTCAACCTCCTTCTTCTTAGATAGTGTGACTTGAAGGACAGAGATCGTTGCCACAACAAGGAAGAATATTAATGCTTTTGCTTCACCAATTCCGTAGCGGTTGTTAACAAATGCTTCTGTGTAAATGTTAAGCGCTAACATTTCTGTTGACTTAAATGGCCCTCCGTTTGTCAGAGACAGGTTTGCATCAAATATTTTGAAGGAAGACGCAGTTGTTAAGAACAGACAGATTGTCACGGCTGGTGCAACTAAAGGCAATGTGATATGACGCAATATTTGCCATTTGTTTGCTCCGTCAATTTTCGCTGCTTCAATTAGTTCTTGCGGTACATTTTGCAATGCAGCAATGTAAATAATCATAATATATCCGGCACCTTGCCAGACGCTGACAATGACGATTCCCCAAAATGCTGTATTCGCATCTCCAAGCCACGCAAGCTCAAAGAGAGGGATGCCAGTTAACTCTCCAATAGAAGCGAAGCCTCTGACAAAGATGAACTGCCAGATGAATCCAAGTAACAAGCCCCCGAGCAGGTTTGGCATGAAAAAGACAGTCCGAAGTATATTTCTGGTTTTCAGCATTTGTGTGACTAATAGTGCTAATCCGAAGCCGATTAAATTCGTCAATACAATGGCGACAATTGTATACTTTGTTGTCAGCAGGAATGACGCCTGAAATTGCTTATCCTCTGTAAACAGGTATTTGAAATTATCTAGTCCAACCCATTTTACTTGTCCTGTAATGCCGTTCCAATCAGTAAAAGAATAATAGATTCCGGTGAAGAATGGGATTAGGACAATAATAGTAAAGGCGATAAAAACAGGACCCACAAATAGTGTGAACAGCCCCGCATTCTTTAGCCTCTTTACCTTGGCTGTTGTGATAGGTTTTTTTGTATTTCTTTTAATAGGTGTAACAATAGTGGAATTGTTATGTTCCTCTAATTTATTTTGGTTGTTCACTTTCCGCACCTCCTGTATGTATAATGTAAGTTATAAAAAGAATTTATGAAACGGCTTACATTGACGATGAGGGTGGAAAATATTAAACTGCACTTTTTGTACGCAATTGTAATAAACAGAGATATATTAAATAGGAAGAAAAGGTGGGCATAAGAAAAAGGTGCTCATACTTCCACACGCATGCTAAGTACATATAGGAGGGAGGGCAGGTCAGGAGAGGACACCTTAGAACTGCTGACCAGGAGAATGAAGTGGGGAATTCGAAAAAAACTGATACTGCTGCTGATGGTAGCGACCATTCTTCCTTTCGGAACAGGAATTATCATCACCTATTATTATACGATTGACTCTATTAAGGAAAGGTCGGTCACTACAAACTATGATTTTATTAAAAAGGGAGAAGAGGAGCTTTCCGTTTATCTAGAGGATATTGCTCAGATGTCATCTGTCTTGTATCGTTATACTCCTTTCATGAATGTTCTTGTAAATGGAATAGAAGATGACAGCATTGTTAATGAGGAAGAGGTCAGGAGACTGCTTGCATACTTGTTCAACACGAGGACAGAAATTGAGCAGATGCATCTGTACATTGACAATGGAGCAGATGCATATACCAATTACCACAGCAAAATCAGCGGCAGGGTAAAATATGAAAATATTTATGAGCATCCGTACTATGCTCAATTTAAAACGAATAAAAAGGATTACTCCCTTATTGAAGCACCGCATGAAATATACAGCTATAATAATATTTCAGAAATTCCTAATTCAGAGAAAAATAATGTGTTGAGCTTTCACAATATAATCCGCAATATACCTTCAGAGGATTTCCTTGGCTTTCTGTCGATAGACATCAATCTTTCAAGGATTGAGAGCATTGCTGAGCGGCTCTACACAGCCGGAGAAGAAGATTTATATATTGTTGATGACAAGAAAAAGATTATTTATTCTTCCAAAAAAGAGGAAATAGGCGAAGGGATGACAAAGGCTTGGTATGAGAACATGCTGGATGTAAGAAATAAACATAGTTATGAATGGGAGGATAAGGAGTTTTCAGGTGTAATTGTGTTCCAGAAGTTCTCTGTTCAAGAGAATGACTGGTATATAGCAAAGCGGATTCCATATGCTATTTTATACCAGACTGCAAGAGAGACTGTTGTCATGAATAGTTTAATAGGAGTTATTGCTTTGGCAATTGTACTGCTGGTCACATCGCTTGTATCGGTAAAGGTGACAGCGCCGATTAAAGTCCTGATTGCTAACATGAAAAAAGTAGAGAGCGGTAAGCTCGAAGCGGATTTTGATTCATTAGGCAATGACGAAATCGGCATGCTCGGCAAGCATTTTAAATCAATGATAGAAAAAATTAACTTGCTTATTGATAAAGAATATAAATTAGAAATTGAAAACAAGGCATCACAGCTGAGGGTGTTGCGGTCTCAAATCAATCCTCACTTTTTGTATAACAGCCTTCAGTCGATTGGGACACTTGCTTTAAAGTCAAAGGCGAAAAATGTGTATTCCTTGTTGACTTCCTTATCAAATATTATGCGGTACAGCATGAATATGCAGGAGGATATTGTTCCGTTTTCTATGGAAATAAAGCATGTACAAGCATATTTATCTCTGCAAAAGCAACGCTTTGATGAACGGTTTGAGTTCCATATCCATGTTTCACCAGGCATTGGGAATACCCATGTTCCAAAGATGATTCTGCAGCCAATCGTCGAAAACTGCTTTAAACATGGGTTTGCAGATCAAGACAAGCTGGCAACAATTACAATTCAAGCAACTTTATTGAACGATTATATTGTGCTGTCTGTTAGTGATAATGGTAAAGGCGTAAGCATGGAGGAGCTTCAGGAAATCAGGCAGAAGCTTTATAAGAGGGGGAATATAGGAGAACCTGGTGAAAGGGAATCTATCGGACTTAAAAACATTTATGAACGGATCCAGATTTATTACGACAATCAAGCGGAGATGATTATCAGCGGAAAGGAAGACCAAGGATTCATGGCTGAAATATATATTCCAAAGATACTTAATGGGGTGCAGGAAAAATGAGAGTATTGATTGTGGATGATGAAAGGCATGTCAGGGAAGGTATTCGGCTTCTAGCTAATTGGGAAGAGAACAACATCAAAGACATTTATGAGGCGGGAAATGGAGAAGATGCGATTGAGCTTATTGAACGCTACAAGCCAGAGCTGATTTTCTCCGATATGAAAATGCCGAAAATGGATGGAACAAAACTGCTGGAATGGATTAAGAAAAATCAGCCGACTAGCAAGACTATCGTCATTACAGGCTATGATGACTATGATTACATGCGCAAAGCTATTCATTTCAACAGCTTTGATTATTTATTGAAACCTGTTGATCCAGAAATATTAAATAATACCCTAAAGAATGCAGTTGAAAGGTGGAACGAAGAGGAATTAGACAGGAAAAAAAAGGTAAATTCAGACCAGCTAATTAATAAGATGAAGCCAGCTTACAGGGACAGAAAGCTGACCCACTTTTTAACAAGCAGATCTGTTAATGAAGAGGTTTTTCGGGAATTTCAATTTTATTTAGCAAGTGAATATCGGGTTGCTGTTATGTGCATTATGGAAAAAACAATTGAGCAATTCAACAGAGACAGGGAATTAGCCTACTTTTCGATTTTGAATATTATCGCTGAGGCACTAAGTGATAGAAGGAGCGGAATAGCTTTTCGCTATCTGGCTAATAAAGGTGAAATTGCTATTATCCTTTGGAACAAGGCAGAGGATGTTGATAAACTTCTGACAGAAATTTACAAAAAGATTCAGCGGACATTTGATGTTTCCTGTCCGATTGCAGTAGGAAGTCCTGTCGGAGAGCTTGCGAAATTGATGGACTCCTATGAAGCAGGGAAAGAGCTGCTTTATTCCATGAACGTATTAGAAAAACGTGCCATTAGGGTTTATAGCGGATCCATGCTGCCAAAGCTAGAGCGGAAAAGTTTAATGAAGCATAACTCAGCCATCAAGATGGCGATGCAGACTGGGGAAATCGGTGCATTTCGTGACCTGTTAGAGCAAGTTGCAGCTGAATATACGGAAGATGGAATTTTAACGTGGAAGCAGCTTTTGTATTTTGAAAAGGAATACAGAGTCATTGGGGAACGGTGGTATAAGAACTATCAAATTGCTCTCCCGGAGGCTTGGGACAGTGCTGAAAACAGGACAGATAGCTTTTTTGAGCCTGATGGCAGTTTTCAGCTGGAAGCATATAAATCGTATATTAATAGAGAAATTACTGTTTTTTTGAAAAAGGTAAAGAGGGCTTCTGCTAGGAAAGAAAACAGCATCATCTACGAGATAGAAAAATATTTGTATGCCAACTTCAACCGTGATGTCAAACTCCAGGAGCTTTCAGAACGCTTTTATATCAGCAGGGAGTATATTTCAAGAAAATTTAAAAAGGAATTCCAAGTGACTATTACGGACTACCTAACAAAGATTAGGATTGAAAAGGCTAAATCCCTGCTTGTGAACAGCTCTCTTAAAATTTATGAAATTGCCAATCTGATTGGCTATCAGGATGACAAGTATTTCCGCAAACTCTTTAAGAAAACGGTTGGTATCACCCCAAATGAATACAGAGATACACAAATTACCAATACTTGAGATAAGTATTGCTGAAAAAAGTTGGTCTATATTGTTTTAGTCACTAATATAAGGGTAAAAGGAAGTTCAATATAGTCCACCCTATTTGCTCAATGTAAGCAGTTTCAATCTGGTGGATATGCTTTAAAATATATAGGTAACATATCAATTGTTAAAAGTATTATTAGTAAAACCAACAGTGTGTTTGGACTTTTTAAAATAAATGGGGTGCATATAGATGAACAAAAAATGGTGGAAAGAATCCGTGGCCTATCAAGTATATCCGCGAAGCTTCATGGACAGCAACGGCGATGGAGTTGGCGATTTAAAGGGAGTAACTTCAAAGCTTGATTACTTGAAGGAGTTAGGCATTGATGTTATATGGCTTTCTCCGATGTTTAAATCACCGAATGATGACAATGGTTATGATATCTCCGATTATCAGGATATTATGGAGGATTTCGGTACGATGGAAGACTTTGATGAACTTCTCCATGAAGTTCATGCAAGAGGCATGAAGCTCATACTTGATTTGGTTATCAATCATACGAGTGATGAGCATCCATGGTTTATTGAGTCTCGGTCATCCAAGGACAATCCAAAACGGGATTGGTATATATGGAGAGATGGTAAGGACGGGAAAGAGCCGAATAACTGGGAATCAATCTTCAGCGGTCCTGCATGGAAATATGATGAGGAAACAGATCAGTACTTCATGCACCTATTTTCGGGTAGACAGCCTGATTTAAACTGGGAAAATCCTGAAGTGCGCGAAGCGCTCTATAACATGGTTAACTGGTGGCTTGATAAGGGGATAGACGGTTACCGGGTCGATGCTATTTCCCATATTAAAAAAGCACCAGGCCTGCCGGATTTATACAACCCTGATAATTTAGATTATGTTCCGAGCTTTCCTTACATGATGAACGTTCATGGGATTGATGAGTTCCTGACAGAATTTGCCGATAAAACCATTAAAAAATATGACATCATGACAGTCGGCGAGGCAAATGGTGTCGGCCTTGATGACGCAGACAAATGGGTTGGAGAAGACGGTTATTTCAACATGATATTTCAGTTTGAGTTCTTAAGTTTATGGAATAAAGATGATCAGGACAAAGTCGATATTATTGCTTTAAAAAAAGTACTGTCTAAATGGCAAAAAGGTTTGGAAGGCAGAGGCTGGAATGCTTTGTTTATCGAGAACCATGATCAGCCACGCAGGGTGTCTTCATGGGGCAATGATAAGCGGTACTGGAAAGAGAGCGCAAAAATGCTTGCGTCTATGTACTTCCTGATGAAGGGAACTCCATTTATATATCAAGGTCAGGAGATTGGCATGACAAATGTGCAATTCCCTTCTATCGATGATTATGATGATGTTGGAATGATAAACTTCTATAAAGTGGAATCAGAAAAGGGAGTTCCTCATGAGGACATTATGAAGGTCGTTTGGAAGCAGGGACGCGATAATGCCCGGACACCGATGCAATGGAATGCAGACAATATGGCTGGGTTTACGACATCAAACCATACATGGATTGGAGTGAATCCTAATTATCTGGAGATCAATGTAGCAGACCAAGAGCAGGATCCTGATTCCATTCTGTCTTTTTATAAGCAGTTGATTAAACTAAGAAAAGGAAGTCCTCTCTTCACTTATGGAAGCTACCAGCTTTACTTGGCAAACCATCCAAGATTGTTTGTATATACGAGAACTTTAGGAAAAAGAAAGGCAATCATCATTAATAACTTCAGTGATAAGCCGACAATATTCAAAGTTCCATCTGAATTGGCTTATCAATATTCTGAGCTTGCTCTAAATAATTATGAGGTTAAGGATAAAAAACTCCGCAAGAAAACAGCTCTTAAACCATATGAATCAAGAGTATACTTTATTTCTTAACATGACAGTATAAAGGTTTGGCCTTAGATATGACGGCTAAGCCTTTTTTATTTTGTTAATGATTTGGATATGTGTATAGTTGGTTGTAGGAATAATCAGTGAGGAAGGAGCGGGAAAATGAAGGGAAAAGATTATGACAAAATTCTGCGAATCAAGACAGAAGGAGAGCAGGTAGGCTTCAACAGCTCCTTCCATTACCATCGTTATGAACCGACACCATATGAGTATTTGACCTCGTTTTTTGAGGAGTACAAGCTCAAAAAGACGGATCGTATTGTTGACTTTGGTTGTGGAAAAGGCCGGCTGTTATTTTTGCTTCACCATTTATTTCAAACGAAAGGCATTGGCATTGAGATGAATGAGGAGTTTTATGCAGAGGCTTTAAGCAATAAATGGAGCTATTTTGGCAACAAGAAAAAGAAGGTAGAACAAATTCAGTTTCTCTTATGTAAAGCAGAGGATTATTCAATCAATCCTCATGATAATATCTTTTATTTCTTTAATCCTTTTTCTGTGCAAATCTTCAATAAAGTCATTAATAATATTTTACTGTCTGCAGAGCAGCATATTCGAGACATCAAAATCATTATGTATTATCCAACAGATGAGTATATTTACCTACTGGAAGAGCATCCATCATTTTTGATGGAAGCAGAGTTTACTGTGCCTTTATTTAACGAAGAATCCCGAGAGAAATTCCTTATTTACAGCCTTTTATGAGAGGAAGAGCGGGAGTTTGAAAATTGGAAATAAATGCTGGTGGCAACAGGTCTTGTAGAACAAACCAATATCCTATATAGTCAAAGATATATAGTAAAAAAGTCGCAGGGTTAAGGTTTGTAATGGCAACTATAAACTACAATACTATTAGTCTGTTGAATTAATAATGAGGGAGAAATAATATGTTTACATTGCCAGATAGCAGTAAAGTAGTTTATTTAGAAGGCCATTATTCAATGCCAGTAGTGGCGCTATCAATTATTATCGCTTGTATATCATCTTATACTGCTATATCGATAAATGAGCGGATAAGGTATAACAGCTTTTTCCATCGTTATGTATGGCTGACCCTTGCATCCTTTTCAATGGGATTTGGAATATGGTCGATGCATTTTATCGGGATGAGTGCGCTTATGCTGCCGACATCCATGCAGTATCACCTTGGGTTGACAGTCCTCTCTGTATTGCCTGCGATGCTTGCATCTTTCCTCGCGTTTTATATGACAAGTTCTGGTAACAGATCTGTCACAACCATTGTTATTTCAGGAATTTTTATGGGCTTAGGTATCTCGTCCATGCATTATCTTGGCATGATGGCAATGATAATGGAGGATGTTGAATATACGTATCGGATTAATTACTTTATTTTATCTGTGCTAATTGCTATTATCGTATCATTTGTATCGTTATTTATTTTTGCACGGTTGAACAGGTTTATGAATAACTTGATCTTAAAGCTGACTACATCAACCATAATGGGACTTGCTGTTGCCAGTATGCACTACACAGGAATGCACGCTGTTAGATACTATGTCGATGCAGATATACAGCTGAATAGCATTATGATGCATGAAATGAACATTGGCTTTTTAATTCTTGCGGTTGCTGCTGGAACGTTTGTTGTGCTGTTTATTTCAGGTTTATCGGCATTGCTTGATCGATATGTTGACTATCGGCTAAATTATTTTGACTCTCTCACTAGACTGCCAAATAGAAGGCAATTTGAGAAGATTATTCATACTCCTGGAAATCTTAATGGACTTGCTATCCTTCATATCCATGATTTGGAGAAATGGAATAACACGTATGGCTTTGAATTCGGTGATGCAATCATTCGCTACATCGAACAGATTACCGTAAAGCTGAAGCCGAAGACAGTTGCCGTTTATCGAATCGATGGCAACCGGCTTGGGTTTATCAGCACAAGCAAAGATGATAATAAGAAAATCGAGGAAATGGCCGAGCAGATTTCGGCTATCCTTTCATCTGCCATTAACATTAATGACAGAATGATTATTGTTCAGACTGTTTTTGCCATTTCCTTCGTGGACAAAAAACGGGATGAGACTCAGGCTTTTGAAAATGCCCTTTCTGTTTTGAACCATCATTCTGTAAAGTATGAGCATGAAGTAATTATTTATGATCCAGCAATTCATGTTCAATCCTTCCAGACGACACTTATCGCAGATGTGGAAGAAGCAATGAGCTCTAATCAGTTTTACCTTGTGTATCAGCCGAAGGTGGAAATGAAGTCAAATAAGATAACAGGACTTGAGGCATTACTACGATGGGATCATCCTACGTATGGTTTCTTGTCACCAGCTGTTTTTATCCCGATATTAGAGTCTGCGGATAAAATGTTCGATGTGACAGACTGGGTTATTGACAGAGTATGCAGTCAGATTGCAGAATGGGAGAAAAGCGGAACTAGAAAGTCGGTTTCCGTCAATATTCCCGGTCCTTATGTAACATCACCTAGATTGATGTCTTACTTGGAGGACCGTGTCAATAAGTACGGATTCAATCCCGAGCTTTTGGAGCTGGAAATGACAGAAACGAGCGCTGTTGAGAATATTGAGGGGGCCATTCAAGCAGTCCACGCATTCCGGAACTACGGTTTTTCTGTGGCACTCGATGATTTTGGGACAGGAGTTTCTTCTTTATCTTATCTCAAGAGATTGCCGGTCTCTACATTGAAAATTGATAAATCTTTCGTTGATGGTGTACCAGACTCGCAAAAGGATTCGGAAATTATGAAGGCAATCATTGCACTTGGTAATTCCTTGCATTTGAATATTGTTATTGAAGGGGTAGAAACAGAGCAGCAAGTAACATATTTATCTAATGTGGATGGGTGTAAAGTATTGCAAGGTTATTATTATGCAAAGCCAATGGTGAAAAGTGAACTAGAGGATTGGTGTAACAATTTCATAGCCAAAACTGCCATTTAAATAATAAAAGAATGTATTTTGAGGAAAAGGAGTTTCTTGATTTGTTGCAAAGCAAAAAAGAAGCTCTTTTTTTAGGAAAAAGAGTTAGGTAAGTCATATTAACCTTACAGGTTTCTCCTGTTTTTCGGCTTTGGAAAGAAGGTGCAATAAAAAATCAGTGAGAAAATCCCGATTAATTCCGCTAGAAATAAACCATTAAGGATTGTACTTAACATTTTGCATCCCTCCGATAAGATTGCTTCTTATATATTTACTATACCCAGAAAGCATGTAGCTACCATTAATCTAATATTAAATTAAAGTAATGAATGTTTATTATTTATGAAGCATGATATTTGTTTGTTAAGGCAAGGGAGATGGTCATATTTATGATATAGTAAACAGATGAGGAGTGAAGATCGATGTACTTAACGATTGAAGAAACCGCTGAATATTTATCCGTGTCTGTGTCATATGTGGAAAATTTAGTGCTGCAAGGGAAAGTTCGGGTGCTGCATGATGAGGAAGGAAATGTGTTAATCTATAAGGATCAATTCAAGGCCCATTTTAAACAGCTGGAAAAATATCAGCTGCTCATGCAGGAACTGGCAAATGAACCAATCCCGGAAGATAAAGACATTAAGGATGAAGATTAGGAATTACTTATATAGCAGAAAAGGCGAATGGACAATAAGATCATTCGCCTTTTCTTCATGTATTCATGGCTAGTGGGGAATACTATGCCGGTGATATCTCAGGAGCCGGTACAAGGATTGCTAAGCTTATGCTTCCAGCCATTCTTGAGACCATTTTTCAATTTCTTTCATCAACGGCTGCAGTGAACGGCCTTTTTCAGTCAGAGAGTATTCTATGCGCACAGGAATTTCGGGGAAAACTTCCCTAATGACAATTCCTTGTTTTTCTAATTCTTTTAGCCTTTCTGAAAGAAGCCGCCCGCTGATACCAATAGATGACTCAATTGTGCAGAAGCGCTGAGATCCATTCAGCAGCTGATAAATAATTAAACCAGTCCAACGCTGACTTAACAGTCCCATGGCTTTTTCAAACCTTGGGCATAGGACAGATGGATTCATGATAATTCACTCCTTTTTTTTATTATACAATAGTTATTACCTTAAGTAAAAGTATTATCATTTATAAATTAGTTACTTTACAACTATAGTTTATTAAAATATAATTACTTACATAAAGTAAGTAAGGTGATTATAAAGACAGGAGGGGTTCACTTGAGTTTTCACGAGTACCCAAATTTATATGTTGAGAATGTAACATTAAAAGTTAAAAGTTTACAGAAAATGATTAGCTTTTATAAGGATATTATCGGTTTTCAAGTATTAGAGCAGACAGACAGCAAAGCAGCTTTAACAGTAGATGGGAAGTCTGCACTCCTTTATTTAGAAACATTAGAGGAAGCAGAAGATAAACGAGTTCGAACAACTGGTCTATATCATTTTGCCCTGTTATTGCCGACAAGAGAAGATCTTGGTGCACAGTTGCAGCATTTGTTAGAGAGCGGCTATCCATTACAAGGAGCTTCTGACCACAATGTAAGTGAAGCACTTTACTTAGGTGATCCTGAGGGGAATGGTATTGAAATCTACCGTGACCGTGCGGCAGACGAATGGGCGTGGGAAGGTGAGTTTGTAAAAATGGATACATTGCAGCTGGATGCGCAAGGTGTGCTGGATGCAGGAACAAACAAGGAGTGGCATGGTTTGCCAAAAGAAACAAAAATGGGCCATATCCATTTGCATGTTGCTGAATTGAAGGAGACAGCAGATTTTTATGTGGAGGGATTAGGTTTTAATATTGTCCAGAAATATGGAACTCAAGCCTTTTTCATTTCAACAGGCAAGTATCACCATCATATTGGTCTCAATACATGGAATGGTGTTGGCGCACCAGCACAGAAAGAAAATAATCCTGGCTTAAAATACTTCGACTTGAAGGTTCCTAGCAATGATGCAAGAGAGGAAATAGTAGCTAGACTTGAGAGTATGGGTGCTGGGATTACTAAGATGAGCGATGCCTATTATGTGAAGGACCCGTCTGGAAATACAATCCGTTTAGTTCTTTAGTAGTTATTAAAACTTTGTGATTAAAAAATTGCG
Organism: Bacillus sp. (in: firmicutes); assembly: GCA_031179905.1. Classification (GTDB taxonomy): domain Bacteria; phylum Bacillota; class Bacilli; order Bacillales; family Cytobacillaceae; genus Niallia. The sequence goes on from JAPSHL010000006.1 coordinate 18,777, forward strand.
TAATTCCCACTTTATTATTAAAATTTTAATTAGTGATATTTTCTACAATAGGAAAATATTTGATGGTCGGTTTTCCTTGGAATTCTCCAATAATAATTTTTTAGAATAGGTGGGAATATTTTGCAAAAGAATGAACAGCTTTATAAATATTTTATTGAAAATGCTGACAGACTTACGGAGGATTGGTATGCCAACTTGGACAGGACTGATCCAAATGGAGTTTACGCATCTGATAATCCGGAAGTAATTAAAACATTAAAAAAGCAAAATAATGATTTTCATTACTATTTAGCAAAAGTATTTGTTGAGGAAGAAGAAAGATTTTTAGAGGATTTCCATGAATGGGTTATAGCAATCTCCTCTGATAAGGAGCACTTAGAGACGCCTATCCACTTTATTATTAGAGAATTCACTCGGACTAGAGAGCAATATTTCCAACTTGTTGAAGAATTTAAACAAAAGAATGATATCCCAGAGGAACGGATTACTGTTTGGAACCGCAGTATTGTGCGAATTTTTGATATTGTTATTCTTCAGTTTACGGAACAATTTCATGAAAATTCAATCAGACAGCTCCGAGCTCAGCAGGAAATGATAAATGAACTTAGTTCACCTGTCATTTTGCTCAGCGAAAACCGTGCATTGCTTCCGCTTGTAGGTGATATTGATACAGCACGGGCTGCAGCTATATTGGAGAACACAATTAAACAGTGTGCTGAAAAGAGGGTTACACAGCTGTTTATAGATTTATCTGGTGTCATTATTATTGACACAATGGTTGCACATCAAATCTTTCAGCTGATTAAAGGCCTGAGTTTGATTGGCGTTCACTCCACACTATCTGGAATCAGACCAGAAATCGCTACAACAGCCATTCAGCTAGGATTATCCTTTAATGATATTACGATTGCTTCAACATTAAGCAAGGCAATTGCTCAGGATAAAGAATTTTTTAGTTAGTATTAGCAATCATCTACTCATTTTTTATATTCTAAAAATATAGTTGCACCGTATTGCTGATTTTTAGCAATACGGTGCGAATTTTTATTGTCTGCCAAACGAAAAGTCAACAGCCTCTTTGGAGTGAAGATAGGTTGTATTAAATAAAGGGATGTCGATATCTTCGTCTTTTATCAACAGTGGAATTTCGGTACACCCTAAAATGATTCCTTCTGCCCCTTCTGCAACTAAATTCCGGATGATTTCTAAATATCTTTCTTTTGACTCAGAAAAGAATTGTCCTTGGCAAAGCTCGTCAAATATGATGGAGTGAACGTCCTCTCTTTCACAGGCTTTAGGAATGATTGTATCAATTCCGAAGACTTTAAGAATATCACTGTAGAAACCTTGCTCCATCGTGAATTTTGTACCAAGTAACCCAACTTTATTAAGTCCTTTTGCAGTTATGCTTCGCGCTGTTGATTCTGCAATATGAATAAGAGGAATAGAGACTGCCTCTTTTACCTCTTTTGCCACTTTATGCATCGTATTTGTACATATAAGGATAACATCTGCCCCGCCTTTTTCTAATGTTTTGGCAGCATCAGCTAGCTTCTGGGCTGCTATGTCCCATTTTCCTTCCCGTTGCAGTACCGCTATTTCCTCCATATTAAAGGAATAAAGCAAACACTTTGCTGAGTTTAATCCTCCTAGTTCTTCTTTAACTAATGTATTAATAATATGGTAATAGTCTGCTGTTGATTCCCAGCTAAGTCCGCCGATCAGTCCAATTGTTTTCATTGTTTTCTCCTTTGTCTTATAGTTTTCCACAGCATAACATGCTATTCTGGTATAAAGTAGGACCACAATTTATAAACTTTTATAGTGCCAGTCCATATCGAGGTGGCTTATTTATGATATTTATTACAGTGGATAGGCTAAGTCCTATCTCTTTAACACAGCAAATTTACGAACAAATTAGAACGAGCATTCTTGGCAATACCTTAAAAGAAGGACAAAAGCTGTTATCCACAAGAGAGCTTTCGGGAACCATCGGCGTATCACGCAATATAGTCATGGAAGCTTATGACCGTTTAATAGCGGAGGGATTTTTAGAGGTCAAGCCAAAGGCCGGCACATATGTGTCGAAAGGGACGGCACTGACTACAATTAAGCATATTGAGCATGAGAAAACGATGGAACAATCCTTGCCTCATGAAAATCCTTATATTGATTTCCGCGGCGGGAATCCGGCTACCGATTATTTTCCAAGGAAGAAGTGGGGCCAGCTTACAAAGGAAGTCTGCATGGACTCCCCGCAGCATATATTCGGTTACAGTGATCCCCGCGGAGTTCCAGAGCTTAGAAATGTCCTTGCTCAGTACTTGCGAAAAGCACGGGGAGTAAAATGCGACCCGGATCAAATTATCATTACCTCAGGTGCGACTCAAGCATTGCGCCTCATTACCGAAATGCTGCTGACCTCTGATGGTTTTATCGCATCCGAAGACCCGGTAGCAGATGAAATGAGGAATATTTTCGCTGTAGCAAAAGCAAAGGTTTATCCAGTACCAGTCGATGAAAATGGAATTATTCCTGAGCAATTGCCTGCAGATGTGCCAAATTTCTTATTTGTCATTCCTTCCCATCAATTTCCTTTAGGCGGCATACTTTCGATTCAAAGACGATTGATGCTGATTGAGTACGCTAGACGGACAGGCTGCTATATCGTAGAAGATGATTACGACAGCGAATTTACCTATGAAGGGGCTCCTGTTCCATCGATCCAGGGTATTGACGATGAGCGTGTCCTGTATGTTGGTACGTTCAGCAAGATATTATCCCCAGCTTTAAGAATAGGATACGTTGTTTTGCCTCGCAGATTGTTGAAAGAATTTCAGCAGCTGAAGTGGTTTAATGACAGGCATACATCATCAATCGAACAATATGTGCTTGCTCGTTTTATGAAGGAAGGGCATTTTGACAGACATATTCGTAAAATGAAGAAAATATATCAAGAGCGCAGACAGGTGCTAGTTGATGCAATCAATGACTGTTTCCATGATGCCAAAATTATCGGGAAAGCGGCAGGGATGCATCTGGTCGTTGAATTTCCAGGCATTCATTTTACAGAAGACAAGATTCGAAGGATGAAGGAAGAAGGTGTTTGCATATATCCTGTTGAACAATACAGCATGCGAAAAGGAAGCCATGAGCATCTTGCCGTTTTAGGATACGGAGGGGTTGCACCAGAGGAAATAAGAAAAGGTATCAGCATTTTAAAAAGGGTGCTATAGAAACTCCATTCTGTTTTACATCATTTTTTAATGAACCTTTCCCTTTTTTATGTTATAAAAAGATTACCATTCATAAGAAAAGAAAGTAAGGAGTTATATTTTGCGATGAAACAAAAAGGGACAAACCAAAAATTAAAAATAAGCCTATTTATACTAATGGGGATACTGCTAGTATTATTCTTTATTCCTACTCCTTATTACTTAAACCAGCCTGGTTCCATCGAGCCGCTTGCGGAAAAAGTTACTGTAGAAGATGGAGATAAAACAGAGGCAGGCAGTCTTAACTTGACGACTGTATATTCTATTAAGGCAAGTAATCCTTACATACTCCTTTATGGATTGTTGGCTCCACATACGGAAATTAAAGAAGAAGAAGAAGTGAAGGGCGATCTTTCAGATCAGGAATATAATTCTCTTCTGCTGCACATGATGGATGCCTCTAAACAAAATGCTATAATTGCCAGTCTAAATGCTGCTGGTGAAGAGGTTAAATATCAATATAATGGTGTGTTTGTGGCAGGAGTGCTGGAAACATCTAAAGCAAAATCTATTATACATGTCGGCGATATCATTCATAAAGTAGATGGAAATGAATTCACACAGGCTACCGACTTAATCGCTTATTTAAAAGGAAAAAAAGCTGGTGATAGAGTAGAGATTGACTATACACATGACAATAAAGATAAAAAAGCAACAGTTGAAATGGTTGTCCTGAATAAACAGACGGGCCAAGTTGGTATAGGCATTAGTACGGAAAATAATATGTCTATAGATCCTTCTGTTAATGTAAAGATAAACAGTGATAATATAGGCGGTCCGTCAGCTGGTCTGATGTTCTCATTAGAAATTTATAATCAATTAGAGGACGATGATTTAACGAAGGGCTATAAAGTAGCCGGAACAGGAACAATGGATGCCGAAGGCAATGTCGGCCAAATTGGCGGCATTAAACATAAAATTGTCGCTGCGCATAAAGCAGGTGTAGACATATTCTTCTATCCAGAAGATAACTATAAAGAGGATACGAATGAAAAGGAAATTAAAAAACAAGTAGCAGAAGAAGGCTATGATGATATCAAAATCGTGCCAGTCAGCACATTGCAGGATGCAATAGACTATCTCGAGAAGATTCCTGAAAAGAATAAATAAAAAAGCGGGTGAAACTTTACCCCGCTTTTTTTATGGTGCATTTTAGGCGAATATTGCAGGAAGCTAGTTTAAAACGCCAAGATTAGGGAATGTTATGTACATGGGTACATAGAACGGAATGTATTGCTTCAATTGTTTTTGGAGAATACAAAGGAGGTTTTACAATGAATGATTTTTTAGATGGAATATTTAGCGTTTTTTATGGACTATTTGGTTTTCCGCTGGCAATAATATTCATTATTATAGTCATTGCCGCAGTAATTCAAATAAGAAAGCGCCGACGCCGCAAAAGAGAAGACTGGTACGGCCAATCACCAGTAGAGAAATTCGATGAAAACGATAAGGGTAAAAATAAGTAGAGAATCAGTATAAAACTGATTCTCTTTTATGTTGTTAGCTGCAAAAAGAGAAAGGGTATATAGGCACTAGAGGAAGGCTCGTTTATTTTAGTAATCTAATGTTATAAAAAAACATCTATTAGTAAATGTTTTGTAACATAAATGAACAATTGCCGAAATGTACAGATGAAGCGTCTTTGCTACAATAAAGAGAAGTATGGACTTATAGTTATGAATGCTGTCTTATTTGCATAATATTACAGTTGAATAGATACAAAGATATCGGGACTAAATGATTATGAGGATGAAGGAAAAAGGGTCATCATCATTCTAAAGATTAACAGGGGGAAGTTATGACATTAGAAAAGAAACTAATTAATAAAACGTACTATGAAGGATTTACAGTCGATCGAGAAGAGCCGCCAATTGAAGTGCTCGGTCAATTATATATTGCGGAGCAAAGAAAAAATGTTCCCGATTTAACTTCAATCCGTTATGCGCAGGGAGAGTTATACTTCCATGTCCATGATTATGAATCAGCAATATTCAAGTGGGAGAATATCTCAAATGAGCTGGAACCATGGGCGAAGAAGAACTTGGCTGATGCCTATATGGAAATAGGAGAGTTATCGACAGCAGAAAGCATTTATAAAGCGGTGTTATCTGATTCTGAGTTATTGAACACAGAAATCTCCATGCAGCTGTTTGCGTTATATATAGAAAAAGGCAATCATGATATGGCGCATCATACTATTAAAAGCTTGCTTTCAACAAATCCCGATTATGCCAATATGACGATGCTGGCAAAGTCATATTTTGAAGAGCGCGAGGCTTGGGGAGATGCAATTGAACTGGCTGTTAATGAAGGTGAAAGAACCAATTCATTAAAATGGTATGAAGCACTGATACAATATGCGAAAATCGGCGTTATTGCCGAATACGAGCCAAGCTATTTTATGCAAAGCATCCGGAGTGTTTCCGAGCTGGATCAAAAACTGTTCGAGCAATTGAGTGCAGCATTCTGGGAGAATTATAAAAACAGTCCTTTTTACTTAGCATGGCTGTGGGATTTTAACCAGTTGTTCCAACAGCTTCACTGGGAAGAAGAAGAAGAGTGGGCGGAGCTTCCTGAAATGCTTGAAAGCGCCTATTTACATTTAATCAGCTCTGCTTATCCGATCAAGGAGATCAGAGGACTTATTCCTGATATTCTGAGCAATTTATTGGTAACAGCAAATCATAAGAATGCCATCATTGCTGCATCTGCTGTACTTGCATGGAATGATATGTTTCCCGGCACTATGGTGAATGAGATTATCAATAGGGCGGAGCATTTAATAAATACGGCAGATGCTGTTTGTGACTTGGCAGAAATTATGCAATTGCTTCAGTCCATAACAGATTGGGCCCAGAAGAATGATATCATCATCGATAGGAAATTTTCGCAAAGGGTAGTCGAACAGATTCCTTCCGAAAGCCGCCAGCTCCTCATTATCGGTTCGCCTGGGAGCGGTGTAAATTCCTGTATTAATGAACTTGTCGGAGAAACATTACTTTCAGAAGGCACAAACAGCCTGATCTCTATCCAGGACAATGACTATTTGGAGATGGAGGAGCTGACAGAAGCGGGAACCCGGCCTATTGATACTTTAAACGATTTTTATGAAGAGCAGCTTTCTAAAGAAAGACATGGAGATGAAACTAGAATCTTCCATCTATACGCTCCATCTCATCTATTGCATGAAAATAACTGGGCCATAACAACACTTCCTTTTCCTCATCAGGAGAAGTATGCAGACTATGCTTTATTGGCAGACAGCCTTCTTTTCGTCATTAATGAAAGATCTCTATTCCAGTCAAGCGACTATGAAAGATTGCTTGAGTGGAAGGAAAAGGCTCCTCATTTAACGGTTCAGTTCTTAATTTATGCAGATGATGCGGAAAACGAGAAAGTAGCAGCAAAAAGGCTGCAAAAGGCAACAGCAGCAATTGATCAATATTTCCCTAACAGCGCGGTATTCCTTTACTCGAAGGAAAACGACCGCAGTCTGCAGCTAAATGATATCAGCAGCTTTTATAGAAGACATTTCGCAGAGAGAAATATAGCAGAAGAGCGCACAACAAAAAGCATCGCGATTATTCAGGATTTACTGTCCAATCTCTTTGATAAGCGCTTGGATATGGAGGAAAGCCTTTATACGACGCTTCGTATGTATGAGGAGATCGTCAGCAAACTGTCTGGTGCAAATAATCAGCTGGCAGATATGGAATCAGAGAAAACGCGCATTATCGTTAATACCTTTGATGAAATAAAAGAAAGCACAACTCAGGAAATACTCGAGGAAATACCAAAAATTTTAAGAAACTGCAAGAATTTCATTAAAGAAGACAGCGACTTCGGTAAAATCCATGTTGAGCTTAATGACAAAATGAACAATGAGATTGACCAATATGTGCATAACATATTGCTTCCAAAAGTATATGGCAAGATAAATGAATGGATTAAACTATCACAGGAGCAATTGGAGGAAAGTCAGAGCTTCTTGAATGAATTATGTGATGGATTTAATGGTTTGTATGAGGATGATCCATTGACACTTCAATGTGATTTTTCGATCTTGGATGATTGGAAAAGAGATGCCCGCAGGCTGACTGGCGGCATCAAACTTGATAAAGCTAATATTTTGCTTCGTCTCAAGCCTTCGCAAGTATTGCTGAAGAGTGCAGGGAAGCTGTTTGGCAGCATACCGCAGAATAAAAAAATGCTTTATACAAGATATCAAAAATATATTGAGACAGAAGATTTTACGGAAATTGCCAACGATATTGCAGATGCATTCCTTCTTCAGTTTGACTTCTATGAGAAGGGATTGGCAGGGGATATTCATATCTTCTTCAGCAATCCTTATGATGTGTTGCAAAAGACAATGGAGGAGAAGACTGTCGATATTCACGAATATCAGGACTTGCTGGAACAGTTAAAGAATAATCCGGAAATGTTCCATGATCCGCTTCGTCTGTTCGAGCTTCGTCTGCTTCAGTACGACTGGCTTACTAGTCCGGGTAAGCTGTCTTACAGCAAACCTCTATAACATAAAAAAACCAGCACGCAGGCAATGCGTGCTGGTTTTTCGTTTATCTTACAGCTTAAAGGAGCTCTTTAATGAAACAATGCGGTTGAATACAGGCTTTTCAGATGTTGTATATTTAGGATCTGCACTGAAATATCCATGTCTGAAGAATTGATATTTATCATATCCTTTTACATCCTTCATATTTGGTTCAATGTAGCCTTGAACAATTTCAAGGGACTTCTCATTAACATAGTCAAGGAAGGTTTTTCCTTCTTCCATTTCCTCTGTTTCATCGTCTAAGATTAGTGGTTCGTACAGGCGGAATTCAGCCGGTATTGCATTAGTCGCTTCCACCCAATGCAATGTGCCTTTTACTTTTCTGCCTGTAAAGCCAGTGCCGCTCTTAGTCTCTTGATCATACGTGCATCGCAGTTCAATTACATTTCCATTTTCATCTTTGATGACTTCTTCACATTTTATGAAGTAGGCATGTTTTAGACGGACTTCGTTGCCAGGGAATAAACGGAAATATTTTTTTGGAGGATCTTCCATGAAATCTTCCTGTTCAATATAAATCTCACGAGAGAAAGGAATTTGGCGTGTGCCCATCTCCGGATTTTCAGGATTTATTTCTGCCTCCAACATTTCAACTTGTCCCTCAGGATAGTTAGTAATAACTACTTTCAATGGATTAAGTACGCCCATTGTACGAGGAGCCTTTAATTTTAAGTCCTCACGTACGAAGTGGTCCAGCATGGCCGAATCAACTGCACCAGAGCCTTTTGAAATACCAAGCTCTTTGCTGAATTCCCTAATCGCTTCAGGTGTTACACCTCTTCTTCTTAAGCCGGAGATTGTCGGCATGCGAGGGTCATCCCAGCCATCCACGAATTTTTCATCAACTAATTGCTTCAGTTTTCTTTTACTCATAACAGTGTTCGTAATGTTTAAGCGGCCGAACTCAATTTGCTGAGGCGTGCTTGCCATTTCACACTCTCTAATAACCCAGTCATACAGCGGGCGCTGATCTTCAAACTCAGTTGTACATAGTGAGTGTGTTACACCTTCGATAGCATCCTCTAAAGGATGAGCAAAGCTGTACATTGGGTAAATGCACCACTTGTCTCCTGTATTATGGTGAGAAGCATGAGAAATACGGTAAATAACTGGGTCACGTAAATTGATATTTGGTGAAGCCATATCGATTTTTGCTCGCAGCACTTTTTCGCCATTGCCAAACTTACCATCTCTCATAGCTTGGAAAAGCTCTAAGTTTTCTTCAACTGAGCGGTCTCTATATGGGCTGTTTTTTCCTGGCTCTGTCAATGTTCCTCGATACTCTCGGATTTGATCAGCATTTAAATCATCCACATAGGCAAGGCCTTTATTGATCAGAAGAATGGCGCGATTGTACATCTCTTCGAAATAATCCGATGCAAAAAACAAGTTATCCCATTTGTAACCAAGCCATTCTACATCTTCCTTGATTGCATTTACATATTCGATGTCTTCCTTCAAAGGGTTTGTGTCATCAAAACGCAAATTTGTTTTTCCATTAAATTCGTCTGCCAGTCCAAAATTGATGAAGATTGATTTGGCATGACCGATATGCAAATAGCCGTTCGGCTCTGGAGGGAACCGAGTAATGACAGTGTTGTGTTTGCCTGTGTCCAAATCTTCCTTCATGACATTTTTGATAAAGTTTGAATTGTTCTCCACTATATGGCCACCTTTCTTTATGTATAAAGATAAATGTGCCAAGATTTATCCTTAAGCACATTTGCAGAAATGATACAGTAAAAAGATTTCTACTTTTAATTATATCAATAATATATCCAAATTTTTATTATAAACTTCCTAGTAAAGAAACGAAAGTCTTATAATTGTTCTTTTTAAGAGTTGAGCATAAGTTTCTGTTAGAAAAAGAACCGGATGGCAGCCATTAAGAACACGCCCGCAAGTACTGTTGTTAGCAGGCTTTTTGTAAATAATGCAATAAACAGTGTCGGGATGGAGGCGGCTAAAACCGTCCAATTCACATGCATTCCGGCAGTGGAGGCAGTTAAAAGATTCTCTACAATCAGGCCTGTGAAAATACAGACTGGCAAATATGACAGCCATTTTTCCACAGGCTCAGGAACAGTGAAATTTCTGACGAGTATAAACGGCAATACTCTCGGAATGACTGTTACTAGCATGCAGCCAAGCAAAAGCAGAAGATATTCAGTTGTCATAATTAGTCACCACCCCAACTGTCGCTGTAATGATTGTTGCCACAATCACAGCAAGACTGCTTGACATAACTGCGGAAAGAAGCACCATTAACAGTACCATTACTGCTATCAGGAATAAATAATGCTTCAGTTTTGATCGCTGAATTGTTTGCAGCTGAAGAATCAGCAATGCAATGAACATGGCAGTTAAAGCGTAATCAAGACCGAAAATCTCAGGATCTGGAAACCACCTGCCTGCATATGCTCCAACAGAACAGGAAATGATCCAGACAGTATAAGCTGTTATATTTAGACCATTCATCCAGCGATCTGTAATCGGTATATTTTTAGCAACTTTGGTAATGGCAACCCCGAAAGACTCATCTGTAACAAGACTGCCGATACCGATGTTTTTTAATAGAGAATATTGTGTAAATTTTGGTGCTAGAGCGGAGCTGAGCAACAGATGTCTTAAGTTGACGATAAAGGTTGTCAGCACAATTGCACCTATCGGGCTGCCTGCAGCAATCATTGCACATATGATAAATTGCGCTGAACCAGCATAAACAAGCAGTGACATAAAAAACACAGCAGCAATGCTCAAACCGGAAGATACACCAACGACTCCCATAGCTAAGCCAATGCTGATATACCCCAGTAAAGTAGGAATACAGTCCTTTACTCCATCTGAAAAGGAAAAGGAGTCTTCTTCCTTCTCTAGGTAAATCTTTGAAGAATCCAAGGTGATAACCTCCTAAAATGTTCAGTATATTAAATGAATGTATGTTATGATGTACAGTATATTAAAGCCTGCATCATTAATCAATAATAAATTTAAGGAGTGTACGATGGATTCTATTACAAATATTATTGGCCATAATCTTGAAAACCTGCGCAAAACAAGAGGTTACAGTCTTGATAAAGCAGCGGAGCTAACAGGGGTCAGTAAAGCCATGCTTGCACAAATAGAAAAGGGAAAATCGAATCCAACTGTTTCAACACTATGGAAAATCGCAATGGGGCTGCAAGTTTCTTTTTCTTATTTCATGACGGAAAATGCATCGATAGTAAAAAAAGTGCGGATGAAGGATATTGAGCCTTTTAGGGACGATTCAAATCAATATCGGCTGTTTTCGCTTTTTCCTTATCATCCGGAGAAGAAATTTGAAATTTATACTCTTGAATTGGATGGAAAGACAGAGCATTTTTCTGAAAAGCATGCAGGGGAGGAGTATGTAATCGTCGGTGAGGGCAGTGTTGCAATTGTTATCGGTGAAGACAAATATTATCTTGAAAAAGGTGACGCACTTTCCTTCACTTCTAATCGAGATCATCTCTATATTAACGAAGGGGAAAACTTGGCGACACTTTTCGTTATCATTTATTATCCGGAATAAAAAAAGAACCATTCTCCAAATCGCCGGATGAAGGGTTCTTTTTATGTTTCTTCTCTTTGCTGGATAGCAGTTCTGCTTTTGTTTTTGTCGATTTTGTCATAGGGTTGAGGCAGCCCCAGCTTCCTCTTTTAATAGCAGTGTTGAATCCTGTTTCTCGAAGCTGTTTTTCCCGTTTCTTTTTTGCAGCGGATTTAGCCATTTGCTGATTCCTCCAATAATGTTTTTAGGTATACACATGCTAAGGATGCATGTGTATACCTTTTATTATATAACATTTGCTAATGAAAGATGAAGATTTACAGCAGGTTATGACGTCGATTGTTTTGAATATTTTGGATGACGGTGCAGCATCGTTACTAAGAATATACCGCAAATAAGCAGCAGGCTGCTTGTTGTAAAGAAAACAGCTGAAAAGCCGTAGTGTGCTGCTATCAATCCGCCGAAGGTTGGTCCGATAATATTTCCGAGGAAGCGAAGACTCGTATCATATCCCATAACTTCGCCCTGCATAGTGATAGGAACCTCTTGCCTTATATAAGCTATCCTTACTGGAATAAGTCCGCCGATGGAAACGCCGAGAATAAAACGGATAATTAAAAGCTGCCAATATTCGTTGACAAACCCGCCTGGCAGGTAGACAAGGCCAGCTATAAATAACAAGATGACGAGGACTTTTAAATATCCATTGCGATCACCGATTTCTCCCCATTTCCGAGCCATCAACAAGTTCCCAAGACCTGCTGCGGAAAAGGCAATGCCGGAAAACAAGGCTATGCTTTCAGTACCATGCAGTTCACTTACATATAAAGACAGAATCGGCTGAATGCTGAAATGGGCAATTTGTATAACAGCTGATATTAGCAATACAGTAATAAAAATAGGGTTTCTTAAAATATGAGCGAGCACCTCTTTTGAAGAATAGTGCTTTTTGATGCCTTCTTTTACCGGAAGCATGAATTCCTTTGTAGTGAAGACCAATATGACTGACAGAAGTATAGCAATTGAAGTATAACGGAAGGTCGCAGAATATCCGAAGCTGTCAGCGATTGCCCCTCCAAGCAAAGGACCGATGAGGGATCCTGTAATACTGCCGGTTTGCAGGGTACCCAGTACCTTTCCAGCTGTTTTTTTAGGAGTTTGTGTAGCGATAAAAGCCTGTGACATCGGAATAAAACCTGTAAAAAAGCCTGTGAAAAAGCGGAGGGCGAACAATTGCCATACAGAAGTGACAAAGCTCATTAAAAAGATCGAGAGTCCGAGGCCGAATCCTAAGGCAATTAAGATTTTTTTTCTGCCGTACTTATCCCCAATCTTTCCCCAAATTGGAGAAAATAAAAAGGCGGCAATGAAGGTGACAGAGAAGCAGAGACCAGACCAATGCTGTACATATTCTTTTGAGAAGTTGCCCATTGACTCAATATAAAGGGATAAAAAGGGCAAAACCATTGTCATGCAGCCGCTGATAAAAAAATTTGCGAACCACATGATAGACAAGTTTCGCTTTGAATAATGCTGATAATCGTCCAAGATAACACTTCTTTCCGAAAACAATTTCGTTTTTCTAAATACTATCTTAACGCAATTATGGTAAACAAGGAAGCCTTTAGCTTTACAAAAATAATGGAAATGTGCTTGTCTAATAACATTTTTTTAGAAAATCCAGCTTTTGTTTTTTCCTGAAGAACAAATGTATTTTATGAGTAGAAAATGCTTGATTCTTTAGTGCAAAAAAGCAATAATATGTTTAGTGTTAATAATAGAAAATTAAAAAAATATTTTACGGTAAAGTTCTGCTATTGATGGGAAAAGAAGCAAGGGATATGACTAACATAAAAAATATACTTGATTTAATGGGAGATGGCGGCATGAAGGTAGTAAAGTTTGGGGGAAGCTCATTAGCTTCAGGACAGCAATTGGAAAAGGTACTGCAAATCATCAAGGAAGACGACCAGCGCAGAGTTATTGTTGTGTCTGCCCCTGGGAAAAGAAATGAACAGGATACGAAAGTGACAGATTTGCTTATCAGCTGCGGTGAAAAGGTATTAGCAGGCAAGGACCCTGTAGAAGAGGTAGGACAGATTATTGAGAGATATGCGGACATTGCCAGAGAGCTCGATCTTTCTAGTGACATAATTTCACAGATCAAGGAAGATTTACTGGAGTTGTTGGCGGAAAGCAAAGAAAATGCTCATTCCTTTATGGAAGCAGTAAAGGCGAGTGGAGAAGACAATAATGCTAAATTGGTAGCACACTTCTTAACTGCGAGAGGGTTAAAGGCAGCATATGTGAACCCTAAGGAAGCAGGGCTGATTGTGACGGACGAACCAGGCAATGCTCAAGTGCTGCCAGAGTCCTATGACCGTTTATATTCGCTAAGGGACTATAATGACATCATTGTGTTTCCTGGTTTCTTTGGATATAGCAAATCCGGCGAAGTCGTAACTTTCTCTAGAAGCGGATCTGATATAACTGGTGCCATCTTAGCAAACGGTGTCAAGGCTTCTGTGTATGAGAATTTCACAGATGTAGATGCAGTCTACTCTGTTAATCCAGCCATTGTTGCCCAGCCGAAAGAAATCAGTGTTCTTACATATCGGGAGATGCGGGAACTATCTTATGCTGGCTTTTCTGTCTTCCATGCAGAGGCTTTAATTCCTGCTTATCGGGCCGGAATTCCTGTTCATGTAAAGAATACGAATAATCCAGCTGTGCCTGGGACAAAAATTGCGGCAAAACGGAGCAATGATAATGGTCCTGTAGTGGGAATTGCCAATGATAAAGGTTTTTGCTCCATTTATATTAGCAAATATTTAATGAATAAAGAGATAGGCTTTGCAAGAAGAGTTCTATCTATTCTTGAGGAATATGGAATCTCCTATGAGCACATGCCCTCAGGCATTGATGACTTAACAATCATTTTACGTCAAGACCAGCTGCTCAATGTTGATGAAGACGAGTTGCTCAATCGGATAAAGGTAGATCTAAACGCAGAAGAAACTGTCATTCAACATGATCTTTCGTTAATAATGGTCGTTGGAGAAGGTATGCGTCATAATGTCGGAACAACCTCGCGGGCAGCAAAAGCATTGGCTCAGGCCGGAGTTAATATAGAGATGATTAACCAGGGTTCATCTGAGGTCAGCATGATGTTTGGCGTTAAAGAACAATTTGCAAAAGAAGCTGTGAAGGCACTATACGAAGAATTTTTTCAATAAACGTTAAATCTGCTGCTTTTAAAGTAGCAGGTTTTTTTGTTTGTTTTTTAAGTTTGGGAGATTTAAAAAGAGACAGACATTTTGTTAGAGAAAAATTTTTGAGAAGGTATGAATGTAAGATTATCTGACATAAAATTAGTTAAAACTGAAAAATGAAAGCGTGAACAATGTTATTGCAGGAAGAATCGGAAGAAAATAATTGTAAATACAATAATTAACTATTAATTCTGTTAATTGTGATAATTAAAAAAACTTAGTATACTATTCCGGAAATTGAAGTTAATTTATAAGAAATAGAGAAAATTACTAGAAAAAAAGAAAGGAGAAAATTAGTCATTTGCAGTATAAGAGACTGGTAAATCAGCTATGAAAGGTTGCATAAATATAATATAAGCTCAAAAAAACCTTTTGGAAAGATGTATTTAAATTCTTCATTATATTAGGAGGGAACGTATGTTACAAAATTGGCATGAAGAGCTAGAAGGTATGTTTGATCAGATGGTGGAGTGGAGAAGACATATGCATCAATATCCAGAACTTTCATTTCAGGAGGTAGAAACCCCGAAGATGATTGCGGATATCCTAGAGGGATTCGGAATTGAAGTGAGACGTAATGTTGGAGGGAGAGGTGTAGTAGGAAAAATTTATGGTGCTAAACCAGGAAAAACAATAGCATTGCGCGCTGACTTCGATGCACTGCCGATTCAGGATGAGAAGGAAGTTTCCTATAAATCAAAAGTAGACGGTGTTATGCATGCGTGTGGGCATGATGGCCATACAGCCACACTGCTTGCAGTTGCAAAGGTACTGCAGGATAACAAAGAAAGCATTGCTGGTAATATTGTACTTTTACATCAGCATGCAGAGGAGCTGTCTCCAGGCGGAGCAAAGGCAATGATTGAAGATGACTGCCTTGAAGAAGTCGATGTAGTATACGGGGCACATCTATCCAGTTTAAGTGAGTTAGGAAAGTATTATTGCAAGCCAGGCTATTCTCAAGCAGCAGCTGATGCATTCGAAATCACAGTCACAGGTAAAGGCGGACATGGTTCATCACCACATGAAACTGTCGATGCAATCGCTGTTGGCACAGCTCTTGTTACACAACTGCAGTTTATTGCAAGCCGCAGAGTAGATCCGCTGAATCCAGTCGTACTCTCAATCGGCTCCTTTCACAGCGGCAATGCCAAAAATGTTATTGCTTCAAAGGCAACATTAACTGGAACAGTAAGAACACTTGATAAGGATTTGCGTGTATTTATGGAAGAGGAAATACGCTTAATGGCAGACAGTATTTGTGAAAGTATGCAAGCAACTTGTGAAGTGAATTACATAAAGGGATATCCAGCTGTTAAAAACCATGAAGAGGAAGTGGCTGTATTCGAAAAGGTCATTGCCGACAGCTTAGATAAGGAGATGGTCGTCAGGTCTTCGCCAATAATGGGAGCAGAGGATTTCTCTTACTATCTTCTAGAAAGACCAGGCATGTTCTTTCATACTGGAGCAAGAATAGAGGGAGCCCAAAGCTTTCCACACCATCATCCAATGTTTGATTTTGATGAGAGAGCCATGATATATGCAGGTAAAGCTTTCTTAAGTATTGTTGACTTTTATGTTGCAATTAAGTCACAAGAGGAAGTGGCTGAAACAGTTCTGTAAGAGATGTCAATTATCAAGCTGACAAATTTAAAAAATGGTTGGGAGAGATGCTGCAATGTTAAGCAAATGGTATGAAGAAATTGAAGCAATGTACAATTCTATGGTGAAATGGAGACGTCATTTTCATGAAAATCCAGAGCTTTCCTTTCAAGAAGTGAATACAAGTAAGATGATAGGTGATCTGCTTGAGAGCTTTGGAATTGAAGTTAGAAGGAATGTTGGCGGAAATGGAGTTGTCGGAAAAATCAGCGGGTCGAAACCGGGAAAAACTATTGCTTTAAGAGCAGACTTCGATGCTTTGCCTATTCAAGATGAAAAGGATATTCCATTCAAATCGAAGGTGGACGGTGTGATGCATGCATGCGGACATGATGGTCATACAGCCACATTGCTAGCTGTAGCTAAGGTGCTGAATGATAATAAGGAAAACCTTGCCGGCAATATCGTGCTTTTGCATCAGCATGCTGAAGAACTCCCGCCAGGAGGAGCAATTGCGATGATAGAAGACGGGTGTCTTGACGGTGTGGACGTCGTTTTTGGTGCACATCTTGCTTCTGGAAATGCGCTTGGAGAAGTGCTTTACGGAGTCGGCCCTGCATCTGCTGCAAGCGATACCTTTGAATTGAAGATTCAAGGCAAGGGCGGACATGGAGCTTCTCCGCACCAAACCATTGATTCTATCGCAATAGGGGCCCAGATTGCTAACCAGTTAAAGCATATTGTAAGCCGCCGTGTTAATCCGCAAAAGCCGGCTGTTATCTCCATTGGCTCCTTCCATGCAGGAAATGCAGGGAATGTCATTGCAGACACAGCAGAAATGACTGGCACAGTCAGGACTTTTGACGAGGATGTCCGTGATCTTATTGAAAAAGAAATGGAAGAACTCATTAGTGGAAATTGCAAGGCATTCCATGCCAGCTATGAGTTCGACTATACAAGAGGATACCCTTCCACTGTGAATACGAAGGAAGAGACAGATATTCTTGTAGAATGTATTAAAGCTAATTTGCCAAACCAAAAGCTCGTCGAAATTGTGAAGCCGGGGATGGGGGGAGAGGATTTCGCTTATTATCTTCAACACAGGCCGGGCACTTTCTTTTCTATTGGGGCTAGAAACGAAGAAATCGGAGCTGTTTATCCGCACCATCACCCAATGTTCACATTTGATGAGAGAGCAATGCTTGATACAGCCAAGATTTTCTTGAGCTTAGTAGATTATTATCTGAATCCAGAGAAGGCTGGTGTATTAGTAGAATCAACCACTATTAAATGAATTCAACTGGAGGGGGAAGAATGGGGAACAATATTTTAGAAGTGGATAAACTGCAAACGGCTTTCAAAACAGATAAAGGGGAAGTCATTTCTGTCGAAGAAGTGACTTTCCAGCTGGAGCCTGGCGAAACGATTGGTATTGTCGGCGAATCAGGCTGCGGTAAAAGTGTAACTTCTTTATCTATCATGAGACTTCTCGGTACACACGGTTTTATTAAAAAAGGCTCTGTAAAGCTGAATGGTAAAGATTTGACGCAAATCTCGGAAGCAGATATGAGAAAAGTGCGTGGCAATGAAATTTCCATGATCTTTCAGGAGCCAATGACATCCTTAAATCCTGTCTTCACAATAGGAAATCAAATGGTTGAATTGATCCGCCTGCATATGGACTACAATGCGAAAGAGGCAAAAAATTATGCAGTGGAGATGCTCCAAAAGGTTGGAATACCGAGAGCAGAAGTAATTATTGATGAATACCCCCATGCTCTTTCAGGCGGGATGAGACAGCGGGTCATGATTGCCATGGCATTATCCTGCAAGCCAAAATTGCTGATTGCAGATGAGCCGACAACAGCACTTGATGTCACAATCCAAGCACAAATACTTGAACTAATGAAAAGCTTAAAAAAGGAATCGAACACTTCCATTATGATGATTACGCATGATTTAGGCGTTATCGCTGAGATGGCTGACAAGGTGATTGTTATGTATGCGGGCCAGGTGGTGGAAGAAGCTGATGTCTTTACATTATTCGATGAACCGAAGCATCCATATACAAAGGGTTTAATCGATTCAATCCCGCATTTAGAATACGATTCGGATGAAAAGCTGTATTCTATTCCCGGGTCTGTACCGACACTGCAGCAAATGCCAAAGGGCTGCCGTTTTCATACAAGATGTCCATATGCAATGGAAAAATGTGTTGCAGAAAGACCTCCCCATGTAGCTGTAGAAGGAAACAGTGAGCATAAAGTAAGATGCTGGCTGTATGATGAGGCAGGCAGCAAGACAAGCACACATACTAATGGAAGTGAGGTAAATGTATGAGTATGATATCTTTACCTAAAAGAGACAGAATATTAGGAAAATTAAACGAACCATTATTAGAAATCAAAAATCTCAAAAAATATTACCCAATTAAAAAGGGTGTATTGTCAAAAACAGTCGGGCATGTAAAGGCTGTCGATGGACTGGATTTTTCAATATACCCTGGTGAAACCATCTCCCTTGTTGGTGAATCGGGGTGCGGAAAATCAACGACAGGAAGAGCTATTGTTAAGCTGGACCCACCAACACAAGGGAGTGTGCTGTTCGAAGGAAAAGACATGGCGGACTTAAGTAAAGGGGAATTACGAAAAATCCGTACCCAAATGCAGATAATTTTCCAGGACCCTTATTCCTCCCTTAATCCACGAAAAAGAATCGGCGACCTTTTGGCAGAGCCGCTATTGGCACATAAGTTAGCCTCTAAGGAAGAAGTGAACAAGAAGGTAGATAAGATGCTTGAAACTGTCGGATTAACAAAATTTCATAAGGGGAGATATCCTCATGAGTTTTCAGGCGGACAGCGGCAAAGGATTGGGATAGCAAGGGCGCTGATGCTGAATCCGAAATTAATCGTTTGTGATGAGCCTGTATCGGCACTGGATGTTTCCATTCAAGCACAAGTGCTGAACCTGCTCAAGGACTTGCAGAAGGAGTTCAATTTAACTTACTTGTTCATTGCCCACGGCCTAGGTGCTGTTAAATATATTAGTGACAGAATTGCTGTTATGTACTTAGGGAAAATCGTTGAGCTTGGTAAAACCGGCGATATATTTACTAGTCCGAAACATCCATATACACAAGCATTATTAAGCGCCTATCCAATTCCAAATCCGCATATGAGGGATAGAAAACGCATTGTGGTTGAAGGAGATGTACCGAGTCCGGCCAATCCTCCAAAAGGCTGCAGATTTCATACGAGATGCCCTTTTGCAGCCAGTATTTGCAGAGAGAAGGAGCCTGTTTTGAGCGGGGATAGCCACACAGTCGCCTGTCATTTTCCACTATCATAACAAAGGGAGGGAGCTCATAAATGCTACAGTACATTATCCGAAGAATATTAATTGCCATCCCAGTATTGTTTGGGGTGACGGTCTTTAACTTTGTCATCATTAATATGGCACCCGGAAACCCTGTTGACATGTATCTTAATCCGGATGCGACAGAAGCGGATGCAGAAGCAAAGAAGGAGGCGCTCGGACTTAATGATCCTATCTATGTGCAATACTTCCGTTGGCTTAGCAACCTGCTTCATGGAGATTTTGGTTTTTCCTATACAACATATGAGCCAGTTCTCGACCTTATCCTGACAAGAGTTGGGCCGACACTTCTCCTTATGGGAGCTGCGCTTCTCATTGCCTATATTATTGCGATACCGATTGGGATACTTAGTGCTACAAGACAATATTCATGGATTGATTATTTAACAACAACATTTTCCTTTTTAGGTGTTTCCATCCCAAGCTTTTTCCTGGGTCTCGGAGCCATTTATGTGTTTGCTTTAGTACTAGGCATCCTTCCTACAGGCGGAATGTTTACACTAGGCAGTGACGGAGGCTTTATGGATACACTTATTCACCTTCTGATGCCCGCACTGATATTAGGAACAGGCATTGCTGGAAGCACAGTCCGTTATGTTCGAAGCAGTATGCTTGAGGTGCTGGGACAGGATTATTTAAGAACAGCCAGAGCAAAAGGGCTTAAGGAGTTCATTGTCACAAATAAGCACGCTTTGAAAAATGCCCTCATACCAATTATCACGATTATAGGCATGGAAATACCAGTGTTGATAGGCGGTGCAGTTGTCACAGAACAGATTTTCCAATGGCCCGGGTTAGGGCAATTGACAATTCAGTCAATCAGCTCCAGAGATTATCCAACATTGATGGCGATAAACTTCTTGGCTGCTTTTGCTGTACTGTTCTCCAATCTGCTTACAGATATTCTTTATTCTGTTGTGGATCCGCGCATCAAATATAGCTAGGAGGGAGGAAATAGGATGAGTATACCAAATGTAAAGCTCGATACGGAATTGCCAATCAATCAGATACCTATTGCAGTTAAAGAGGAGCTTGGAAATGAGGAAAGTTATTTAAAGCTGATTACGAAACGATTTTTCAAACATAAGCTCGCAGTTGTCGGTTTAATCATTTTCAGTTTAATCGTCCTTTTAGCGTTATTTGCTCCGCTTATCGCTCCGCATAATCCTTATGCTGTCGAAGGGGAGTTCGCCGCAGCACCGTCCTCTGAACATATTCTTGGGACAGACGAAGTAGGAAGAGATTTATTCAGCAGACTTATATATGCTGCAAGGGTTTCTCTTTCAGTAGGAGTCGGCGCTGTCGTTATATATGTTGCCATCGGTACCGTTTTAGGGGCAATCGCTGGATATTTTGGGAAATGGGTGGATATGGTCATCATGCGTATTACAGATGTTTTCATGTCTTTTCCTTATTTGATGGTCATTCTTGTGTTGGTGAGCATCATGGGGCCGAAGCTAATTAATGTCATCCTCGTTTTAGGCTTGCTCGGATGGCCGTCCATTGCAAGGCTAGTTAGAGGAAGCGTCCTATCCATTAAAGAGATGGACTATGTTAAGGCAGGGGTTGCCCTAGGTTTTTCTACACCCAAAATAGTCTTTCAGCATATCTTGCCAAACTGTATTGCTCCTATTCTCGTAAATGCTACTTTCGGAATTGCTTCTGCCATTATTATGGAAGCGTCCTTAAGCTTCCTCGGCATGGGTGTTCAGCCCCCTACAGCGAGCTGGGGAAATATGTTGACAGAAGCACAATCAATTACGGTATTGGCATCACAGCCATGGCTTTGGATTCCACCAGGAATTATGATTTTGCTGTCCGTTCTTTCTATTAATTTCATGGGTGACGGACTGCGGGATGCAATGGATCCAAAAAGCCTGAAGTAAGTGATTTAGAATATATACTAAAAGTCGATAGATAAATGGGGGAAAACAGATGAAGAATGTATTCAGAAAAGGATTAGGCTTAATCGCGATTGCAGTCCTGCTTTTATTATCAGCATGTTCAGGTGCGGCAAACAGCGGCACGAATGCAGGGGGTTCTAAAGACAATACAATGTATATCGGGCTAGTAAATGCTCCAGTCAGCTTCAACCCTATTAACTCATCCGATATTGCTGCTTCATGGCTTGAGAAATTCATGTTTGACACGTTTTTAGAAATGACTGGGCCACTGGAGTTCACTCCTAAGCTCGCAGATTCTTTTGAAACAGAGGACAATCAGACATTTACAATTAAGCTGAATGATAAGGCTGAATGGTCTGATGGAACACCAGTAACAGCAAATGATGTTGCTTTCACGATGAATCTTGTTGCAAACCCTAAAACAGAAACAGCGATAGGAACATATTTGACAATCATTGATGGATTGACCGAAAACGGAAAATTCCCAGATGGTGTTACTGAAATTCCTTCCTTAAAGATTGTGGATGACAAAACTATCCAATTCAAAACAAAAACACCAGTAGATCCCAATATGGTTAAAGAACAGCTTGGCTCTAAATTTATGATTCTTCCAGAGCATGTTTTAAAGGATGTAGCTCCAGAAGACTTGCAAAAGGATCCTTTCATGCAGAAACCAACAGTAACAAATGGGCCGTTCAAATTTGTGAAATATGCAAAGGACCAATATGTAGAATATGAAAAGAATGATAATTACTATTTAGGTGAAGTAGAGCTTGATAAAATGTTTGTTAAGATAATGCCTGCAGCGAATCTTGTAGCACAGCTTCAAACAGGTGAGATTAATATGAATGCTGCCGGAGGTATCGGCAAGATTGCTGTACAGGATTTTGATACAGTGAAAGGCTTTAAAAATGTAACAACAA
>JAPSHL010000339.1 GCA_031179905.1 Bacillus sp. (in: firmicutes)
GGGAAGCTCTTTTTTTACAGGGTGAATGTCGACTTTTGTCCAATATAGCAGAAAATTTCATATTTTTGTAAAAAAATAAGCTGGAATTAGGATAATTTCCCTATGTGCAACTGCAAATAGATAGTGCAGAATATTCATAAATAAATGGATAGGAGTGCTTGAAATGAGCGGAGTAAATATTCTTTCAAATGCTGAGCTGCTAAAAGCATATCGCCTGGCAATTTCATTGGATTTGGAAGTCGAATTTATCGCCATACTTTCAGAAGAATTGAATCGCAGAGAGCTTACTGTATAAAGACAGTATCTTTCTATCATTAGATAAATATCTTCTGCAAACTGCCTTTTTTGTCTAGAATAATAAAATTAACCTATATATATGATGCAAATATTTTATTTATTAGTTAAAATATACATCATACGATTGTATAGATAAGGAAGGTATTACACTATAATGAGAACAGCTATTGTAACAGATAGTACTGCTTATATAACAAAAGAAGTAAGAGACAAGCATGATATATATATGATTCCGTTAACTGTCGTGTTCGGAAACGAGATATACGAAGAAGAGGTAGACTTAGAAGCCGGTCATTTTTATGAAGAAGTAAAAACAAAACCACTTCCGACTACTTCCCAGCCTCCGATTGGAAGGTTTGCTGAATTATTTGAGCAGCTTTCAAAGGATTATGATGAAGTAATCAGCATACACCTATCGAGCGGAATAAGCGGAACGTACCAAGGTGCAATAACTGCTGGAAATATGGTTGATAACATCAATGTCTTTGCATTTGATACAGAAGTCAGCTGTATGGTTCAAGGTTTCTACGCTATTGAAGCTGCAAAGCTTGCCAAAGCGGGTAAAACTGCTGCTGAAATCATACCTGTACTCGAAGAGTTGAAAAAGACAAGCCATGCTTATTTTATGGTTGATGATTTAGCGCACTTGCAGCGGGGAGGACGTCTGTCCAGCGCACAAGCATTGATTGGCAGCTTGCTTCAAGTGAAGCCGCTTTTGCATTTTGATGATAAAGTAATTGTTCCGTTCGAAAAAATCCGCACAAGAAAAAAAGCGATGAAACGGATCGTAGATCTCTTGGCAGAAGCGACTAATGGCGAAGCATATCAAGCAGTAATCATCCACGCAAACAGGGAAGAGGAAGCAATTGAATGGAAGAACGAGATTGCTGAAAAGCTCCCTAATATTGAGTTTTCTATCAGCTACTTCGGTGCAGTTATCGGAACTCATCTTGGTGAAGGATCTATGGGCCTTGGCTGGATGAAGAAAATATAATTAGATGAGAGAGTCTGTCTATAAATATAGACAGACTCTTTCATTTATGGGAAGGAATTAACGCATGCTTAGAGAATAGATAAATATGCAAAATAAAAACATCTTAATAAGGAGGCAAACCGATGCTTTTTAGCATTTCCCCACAAAACGAGCTCATTCCTGTCCTCGCCGCTCGACCCGATTTACACCGTATCACAGACGTTCCCCTTCTTTCTTCCATCCCATTGGACAATCATTTCCTCTACAGTAAAATGCTCCAAACATCCTTAGAAGGTAAGAAATTACTTTTCGAGGAAATCTCTGTTTCATTAGAAGAAATTCAAGCTCACTATATAAAAGGATATTGTGCCTATCACCCAGGCATTATCAAGAATAACAGTAAATCCATTTGCCTCCGCTGTGGAAATAAGCTGAATGAGTTTTTCGCCTCTTTCAGTTGTGCAAGGTGCAAAAGAGCATGCACTTATTGCCGAAACTGTGTCATGATGGGCAGAATATCTGAATGTACACCCCTGATTAGTTGGACAGGTCCATCATCTGTTATAACTCCATGTCCATTGGAATGGCAAGGAACCCTTTCCGCAGGACAACAGTATGCCTCCAGCAAAATCGTAGAAGCAGTCGAACAAAATAGTGAAATCCTTGTATGGGCTGTTTGCGGGGCAGGAAAAACGGAAATTTTGTTTAAAGGAATAGAAAAAGCGCTTCAACTGAAAAAAAGAGTCTGTATTGCCACGCCGCGTACTGATGTAGTTCTTGAACTGGCTCCGAGGCTGCAGCAAGCCTTTCCGGCAATCAACGTAATTCCTTTGTATGGGGGCAGTGGCAATAAGCTCAAATACAGCCCGCTGTTTATAAGCACAACTCATCAATTATTCCGTTTTGAGCAAGCGTTTGATGTCATTATTCTTGATGAGATGGACGCATTTCCATATTCAGCAGATGAAACACTGCAGCATGCAGTAAGTAAAGCGAGAAAGCAAAACTCTGCGATGGTGTACCTAACTGCCACACCTAGCAAAAGCTGGCAGAAAAAGTGTCAAAGCAACAAGATAGCCTATGTGAAAATCCCGGCACGTTATCACAGATATCCCCTGCCAGTTCCGCGTTTTGTCTGGTGCGGCAATTGGGAGAAGCTCCTACATCGCGGCAAGCTTCCGGAAAGACTGCTTGTCTGGTTAAAGGAGAGGCTATGCAGAGACAAACAGATTCTATTGTTTTTGCCGAAGATTGCTCATTTAGAAAAGGCGAAATCAATTTTGCAAAAGCTGGACAGCAGTCTTGAAACAGTACATGCAGCTGATCCGCACAGAGTAGAAAAGGTGCAAAAAATGAGGAATAAGGAAATAAAGCTTTTAATTACTACTACTATTTTGGAAAGAGGCGTTACTTTTCCTAATATAGATGTAGCTGTATTAGGAGCGGAAAATGACGTCTTTACTGACAGTGCTCTTATCCAAATTGCTGGCAGGGCAGGCAGAAGCGGGGAAAATCCTTACGGAGATGTTGTTTTCTTTCATTATGGGAAAACATGGAGTATCGTCGAGGCTGGAAAACAAATAGAGAACAGTAATAAGGAAGCTGCACAAAAAGGCATGCTCCTGCCTGACAGGGGAGAATAGAGATGCATTGCACATTTTGTTTAACTTCATTAAGACAAGTTTTAAACTGGACAAATTTGTTTGCAAAGCAAAAAAACTACTTGTTATGTGAAGAGTGTTTTAGCAAGCTAATGTTCATTAAAGGAGAGCGGTGTTCTATTTGCAGCCGGCCTTTCGCTAACATTGACTCCCAATATAAAAGAGGCAGCCTGTGTCTTGACTGTTATAAATGGGAACAAGAC
>JAPSHL010000340.1 GCA_031179905.1 Bacillus sp. (in: firmicutes)
CAAATGACACATGGAAGAAAGTCTTGAAAGTTCCCATCATGTATGGTGCATTGCTCGGTGTAATTTTTCATTTTTTAAATATCCCATTATCACCAACTATGCTTGATGCAATTAAGATGGTAGGGGATGCAGCCATCCCAACAGTCATGCTTGTCTTAGGCATGACATTAGCAAAGATATCCGTCAAAAAAATCCAAGTCAAGCCATTATCGTTTGCATTAACCTTAAGGCTCATCGTCTCCCCACTAATTGCCTGGGGCATGACATTAGTGCTCCCAGTTGATGATATGCTAAAACAAGTTATGATTGTTTTAGCTGCGATGCCGTCAGCCGCCAATACAACTATGTATGCCCTCCAATATGGAACAGAGCCAGATTTTGTTTCGACAGCAACGCTATTTAGTACATTAGCTAGTATTGTTACGCTGCCGATTGTGTTGTTTATTGTGTAGTAGGGTTTCATTATTTGTTAGATCTTATAGATTTATAAAACCTTGATTGGATAGGAGATTCGATCAAGGTTTTATTTTTGTTAATACAGCCTAGCGCTCATACCCCAGGCTGTATTCCGCTCAATGAACCGCATTCTTAAATTTCCCCCCATGCGCCTCCTGTGTATCCATAATCGTAATAAAAGCATTTGAATCAATCTCAAGAACAATGCTTTTGAATTTGGCTATTTCAAGTCGGGTAAAAACAACATAGAGCACTTCTTTTTCCTGGTCGAGATAGCCGCCTTTGCCTTTTAGTTTTGTCACACCTCTGCCAAGTCGATCTGACAAAGCTGCCGCGATTTCTTCGTATTCGTTTGTGATAACCATTGCTGCTTTTGTGTCATCAAACCCTTGTATGATAGCATCAATTGCTTTACTGGCGATATAGTAGGTTAGAATCGAAAACATGGCTTGTTCCCACTCAAGCACAAACCCCGCCCATGTGAACACAAAAACGTTTAGAAACATGACGAACTCTCCCACAGAAAAGGGCATTTTTTTCGATAAAAGAATGCCGAGGATTTCTGTGCCGTCTAAGGCGCCGGAATTACGGATCACCAGCCCGACTCCGGCGCCAAGCAGAAGTCCTCCAAAAACAGTCGCAAGAAGCGGGTCTGTTGTAAACGGATCGACATGATGCAAAGCAGATTCTACAACAGCAAGCATAATGATAGCGAATAAGGAAGAGATGCAAAAGTTTTTGCCAATATATTTATAGCCGGCGAACAAAAATGGGATATTGATAATAAGCACCAGGATTCCAAAGCTGAAATCAGTAATATAGTTAATGATTAATGAAATACCGATGATGCCGCCATCGATGATTGTATTTGGTACAAGAAATAATTCTATTGCAACAGCAGCGAGGGTTGCCCCGATCATAAGCATGAGATACCGGATAATTAAATGTACTTTACCTTCTTTTTTATGTGTTTTTCCCATCTGATTTCTCCTTCCTTATTTAAGGAATGAACATATATATAATGCCAAGAAAGTGAAAAAATATTCCAATTTTGGCTGTGAAATTAAAGGCAGAGAAAAGCGCTAATTTACGGGGTTTTTACATAAAATTAATTGCAACTTTTAATGGAAAGTTATAGAATAAACAGTACATTATTATTCTAGGTAGGTGAAAGAAATGTTCAACCGGGAGTTGGTGAAGGGCAGTACATCGTTGATTCTTCTGCAGTTATTGGCAGAAAAAGAGATGTACGGCTATGAGCTTGTTAAGGAAATGGAGAGCCGCAGTGACTATTCCTTACAGGTCAAAGAAGGCACATTATATCCAGCACTCCATAAGCTGGAGAAACAGGCGTATGTTGAATCATTCTGGAAGGACTCAGAAAAGGGACCTGCCCGGAAATATTACCGTATAACAGAGACAGGCCTTGAAATACTCGAGCAAAAAACGAAGGAATGGAAAAGCTTTGTACAAACAATTGATAAGGTAATTGGGAGAAAAGGGGTATGATCTCTTCCAAATGGGAATATTTGGAAATTCTCCGTGTTTGTTTAAAAAATCATGAACGCGCTGAGGATATCTTGCTTGAATATGAACAGCATTTGACTGACCTTTTAGAAGAAATTTGCACGAGTCAAGGAATTAGCGAAATAGAAGCGATGGAGCATGTCATTACAAGGCTCGGCCCACCAAAGGATATGGCAGCACTGTATAGCGAGGAGCTTACCGTAACTGCTTCAAAAACGAAGTGGATTTTCTTTTTCGGCAACTTTTTCTTTTTTGCAGCAGGGTTAATTTTGACTTTATTTTATCATTCCATTCCAAGCCCGACAGTGAAACAGCTCTGGTTCTTCCTGACAAGTATTCCGTTTTTATTGATATTTTTGTATCTGTTTTATTGGCTGCTGCTTGGATACGAAGTTGGTAAGGAGTTTGGTCTTGGTGGAAAAAAGCTGTTGAAAAGAACCTTTTACATAGCAGTTGCTCCAAATCTTTTCCTGATGGTGACGGTCGTTTTTCACATTATTCCTCCATCTGTTTTTGCACCGCTGCTGACAAGCGAGTTTACAGTTGTTTGCATTATTTGCACCATTCTTTTATATCCAATTTCCATTTTAGGATTTTGTTATGGAACAACAAAATCCATTTAAGTAGTAATGTGAAAATATTAAAATTCTGCTTTTCTATAAAGGAGAGCAGAATTTTTTTCTAAGTAATTGTTCAACCCTCTTTCTATGCCCTCCATCTACCCAATCATAATATTTTCATAAAATGATCGAATTAGCTCGACATCTAGTGCTATTACTTCACAGCCACGGTCATCGTAGATAAAGAATATGATATTTTTTGTGATGTTAACAAAGAAAACATCTGGGTACCCGCCATCATATCCTCCGAATCTAGGTTTTAACCGGAAATCCTCATTACAGGCTGCCTTAAGCAATCCAGCTACATTCAAGTCTTTCCGCTTGCAAAATAAAGAAAACTGTTGCATCTCAAATTCTGCTGCTTCCTCTAACTCGAAAGGGTACGGATATGTCGTTACTTGAATGCTGTTTAATGCATTTTTGTCTTTTAAAAACGGCTGATATACTCTCAGTTTTCGTGTGGATTTTTCTTTTGTTTGTTTATACAGGTTGGTGACAAGGAACAATTCATCATTTTGGCCGAATAA
>JAPSHL010000105.1 GCA_031179905.1 Bacillus sp. (in: firmicutes)
ATTATTTTAGGCTAATGGTGGAAACTTCTAACTATGCTGCAGATGATGGAAATATTCTAATAGAGAATAAGTGGATGGAAAAGCCGTCCCATAATGTTGACCTTAAATTACTCGCAAAGAAACGAAGTAACTGAAGCTGTATTTACCCTGTGATAAGGAGAGATTACATGACAAAAGACAAAGAAGTTATCTCAGATGAATTTTTAGATATTCTCGCAGAGGAAATCAATGAAATATATGGTTGGGACGACGAAAAAGATGGAAATGAAGAAGAGAAGTAACGGTAGATATAAAAAAACCATGACAAATGTTAGTCCCCATTTGCCATGGCTCAATAAATGTAAGTGCTACTACTCTAGGCATTGGTGATAGCATTACTATACTATTGTAACGTTCTTTATAAAGAATGTCTCCTGTTTTTTATAAATTAACAAAATTTCTCTATTTTCGACAGCCGTTTATAGAGCAGTAAGTAATCGTTTCCTATAAATCTGTTTTTAATAAGGAATACATATAAAGATCATCCATTTTTCCGCAGCTGTACTCATAGCTTCTTAACAGCCCTTCTTGTATAAAGAAGTTCTTTTCTAACAGCCTTTGAGACTGCAGGTTTGGAGGTTCTACCAGTGCTTGAATCCGCTCCAGCTTCATATGTTCAAAGCCATAGCGGCTGACTGTTTTCAAAGCCTCACTTACAAGTCCTTGCCCCCAATACTGTTTATCCAGCTCAAAGCCAACTTCTGTACGAAAATGACGCTTTTCCCAATTAAAAAAACCGCAGCTTCCAATTACTTTGTTTTCTCCTTTTAATGTGATGCCCCATCTTATCCCAGTTTGTTGTGCACGGATTGTTCTATACCAGTCGATTTCCGCCAATGAATCCTCTATTGTTTGAAAGGGCTCCATTCCATAATACTTCATAACAGCTTTGTCAGAAAGATAGCGGAAAATGTCTTCTGCATCTTCATTGGTAATTTCCCTTAAAGTTAAGCGCTCTGTTTCAAGCAATGGAAAATCATTTTGATTGAGGCGCATTTTTACATCCCCTATTAATTTTATTATTTATACAATTCCATAAAAGTTCCTGCCACCATACATGGCTTCACATCTATTTTTTGCCACACACTTCCTGTCACATACGGTTCTTCCTTTAACCACTCGTCAACAGCTTCTCGTGAAGGATAATTAACGACCATCATAGAACCAATCATCCTTTCGTTATCATCCAAAAGGGCGGCACCATATAAATGATTTCCTTCTTTAAATCGCTTTTCTACTGATTTTAAATGGTCTTCCCTCGCATCCATTCTTCGTTGTAATGCATGCTCGTCTGTACCATCATATGCCGTTATGACAAATTGCATAAATCATGTCTCCTTTATCCTATAAGTATCTAACCCTTTCTTTATTCTTTCTACAGCAAACAGCACTATTCCTTCTGTAAAAGTGCTGTTTGCTTATGTCTCCATTCTTATCAGTAGTTATTACAGCTCTTTTAGCTTTTTCGTAAGTTCATTGAATTTCGCATCAAGTTCCGCATACCCCTTATCATGCGGATCTTTGAAACTCAGCTTTCCTAGTATCTCTTGCCTTTCTGTTTCCAGCTTCATGCGAAGTTCTTCCACATCATCTCTAGTTTCCGCTGACTTTTGCCATTGATTGCGTATGCCATTATTTGTGATTGAGAGCGTGCTCGTTGTTGTTTTCTCCAGAAAATAACGGTCATGTGAAACAACAATTAATGTACCGTTATATTGCGTCAATGTTTCCTCGAGCTGCTGGCGAGATGCAAGGTCGAGATGGTTTGTCGGTTCGTCTAACAAAAGGACGTCTTTATCCTCCAGTATATAAGCCATCAGCTTGCATTTAACACGCTCGCCCATGCTCATGGAGCCAATTGGTTCAGTCCATTGTGAAGCGATGAAACCTAAATGCTTCATTAAAGTCTGAACCTTTCCTCGTTCTTCAAAGGTCTCTCTATGAAAAAGCTGTGCTGGTGTCTGCTCAAAGGGAAGGTCAAAGACCTCCTGTGATAAATAGCCAATCTTTGCTGTTGGAGATACCCATATCTCCCCATTTCCTTGCTCTTTTCCCATAATCATCTTCAAAAGTGTTGTCTTGCCGCACCCATTTGGTCCTGTAAGAGCTACCCTTTCCCCATGCTTAATTGTAAAATGGACATCCTTAAACAATATTCGTCTTCCAAATGTTTTCGACAACCCCTTTACTTCTAGGAATCGTTTGCCGACCTTGTTGTTAGCATTAATGGAAAAATAGATGGATTGCTCCTTTGTGACAGGTTCCACCTTGTTCTTCTTCAGCTCTTTTTCGAGGCGTTTTTGTTTTGATTTTACTTGAGCATCCATGCGCTTTGCTTTTAACCGGTAGTACTCCTTCATCCCTTCCTTTTTAGTAGATTCTGCGTGAGCTTTTTTTGACCATGAATTTAACTCCTTAATCTGGCCTTCTATTCGTTCTGTCAGTTTTTGCTGTTTTTCATATTCTCTCTGCTGCACAAGTCTTTTTTGTTTACGTGCCTCCATATAAGCAGAATAGTTGCCCTTATGCTCTACAAGCTTTTTGCCTTCAATCGCCCAAATCTTTGTTGTAACTGCATCAAGAAAAAAGCGATCATGAGAAACAAGCACTATACTTCCTTTATATTCCTTCACATGATTTTGAAGTATTTCAAGACTATCGTTATCAAGGTGGTTTGTCGGTTCATCCAACAGTAGGATATCGGCACCTTTAGCAAACCCTTCAGCAAGCCTCATCTTTAGCTTTTCCCCACCACTTAAAAGTTCGAAAGGCACAGCAGGCACTTGCCATTTTTCCAGAAGCTTATCTTCAGCAACTGATTTGTCTTTAGACAGATAAGTCTTTGTCTCTTGGACAACAATAAATGAGTTCAAGCCTTGAACTAGCCACTGTAACAGCCCTCCAGAAGGCTCAATGTCTTGATTCAGCAAATGAAGAAGCGTTGATTTTCCGGCGCCATTATTGCCGATAATGCCAATAATATCCCCTTTCTGTATCGATGCAGTCACCTCTTCAAATACTAGATGGTCTGCAATCTCATAACTGATATTATGCAATTTCAAGATTTCTTTGTTCATATAATCCCTCTCTCCTAAATGGAAGGACAAAAAATCCTCCCAAAAATAATTTGGAAGGATTAGCCGGACATTTTAAGCATCATCAAATAAGCCGTCAGCGACTTACTGATACCTATATATAGAAAATGGGCAGACTAATCCTATTTTAGTTTGATTTGCAAGTATGCATTTCAGGCTAAATAAATAAGATTAGTTAATCATCGTCCACCCATCATCCCTTTCTGCTTTGTTACTAACAGTTTAGCAAAACTCTATTTTTGATGCAATGGTTTAGTGACTATAAACTACAAATAAAGAAATTAGTATACTTGTTTGATTGAAGCACTCGGTTCCCATTCCTCCCGCAGGAGCCCCATGCGGATTGAGTCATAATAAACACCGTTATAATAACGGCATTTCCTGAGCCGCGCTTCAAGCTGCATGCCGAGCTTTTCTCCTACTTTCATCATTCGCTGATTACCAGACCATGTCGTATAACCGACTCGAACTAATGGAAGTGTTTGAAATAAATGATTTATCCAAAGCTTTAAGGCTTTTGTGCCATATCCTCCGCTCCAATACTGGGGATTATAAATAACAATTCCCATTTCCAGCCAGTTCGAAGCTTTATGCTCCCAGTAGTAACTGACAGTGCCAATAAGCTTTCCATTTACTTCAATCCCCCAATAATCATCCTGGCTGACCAAATCGTCCCTTTTTTTCGTAAATTCAGTCCACGGGATAGCTTTATGCTCAAAATAAGGAGCATCCCATTTTTTCCATTCTGGTGTTTCATCTTTAAATGCCTGTTCCCATAGCGGATAAAGATCAGCCTCTGTTAATTGTCTAATGATCACATCATCTTCTTTATAAAGGCATGGAATAGTGGAGCTTCGTACTTCTCCTAAGAGAATATTCTCTATATCTTGAACACTGTCTGCTATAAAGGTAGGCTTGTATTGAAGCAATTCCTCTCGTGAGCCATACCCATATGTGACACCAACACAATCAATGCCAATATTGTTAGCTCCAATTAAATCATACTTTCTGTCTCCAATCATGATAAAATCACTAGGTTCATATTCTCTATAGTAATTTAACAAATATCGAATGATGTCTGTTTTTGCTGATCTTGTCCCATCCAAATTGCTGCCGACAATGATATCAAAATATGGAGCTATTGCAAAATACTTCGCTATTTCTTCAGCAAATACAGTAAGTTTAGAGGTGGCGATTGCCAATATACAGCCATTTGCCTTTAATTGCTTTAATAAATCTGGTATTTCTTCATACAGCTCATTCTCAAACATGCCGTATTTCTTAAATCTTTCTCGATAAAAACCAATCGCTTTTTGAATTGTTTCCTTATTAAAACCTGGATATTCTGCAAAGGATACATGCAGTGGCGGTCCGATATAGCATTCCAATTCATCCAATGCCGGCACTTGCCGATTAAGCTTCGCGAAAGCATATTGAATGGATTTTGTTATCCCTTCTTTAGGGTCTGAAAGTGTTCCATCCAAATCAAACAAAATGACTTTATATGATTTCATAACAGCATCCCTTCCCACTTGTAAACACCTTATTTTACCATATCTTTCACGAATTTTCCAAATAGTAAATAAATTCACTGGATGTTTTTTAAATAATGTAAAAGATTGAAATGTCTCTCCAGCATTCATGCCGCCAAATCAAAAAGGCTGCTTTTTAACAGCAGCTTTTTTGGAAAATATTATGATAACCTGGAGAATATAAACTTTTGCTATTCTAGCTTAAGCAAACACAAGTGAAGCCCTCAAATCACTGATGCCATGCTCCAAATAACCTTTTAAGCATGTGAGAGTATAAACCCAGCCTTCTTTTTGGCCAAGTAGCTTTTCTAACAGCTGCGGATCTTCCTCCTTAAAGCCTGATTCTCGCACTTCAATAATTGTATTTAAATCTTCTTGCTCTCTTAATTCAATGGAAACTATTGTTTCCTCCTGTTCTTCACCCCAAGAAAACACGATTTTTTCCTCATCGACCATTTCTAGCAGGAGAATAGCTACTTCTGCCTTATATTCCTCATATTTCAGGATAATAGTTTGGCCTTGCGCCCAATTTTCCGAACTGGTAGTAAACCAGTAATTGCCGATTTTTTCTCGATCAACTAACGCTTCAAACACACTTGAAACTGGCTTATTTATTTGCAGTTTAACTGTTACCTCCATTACCAAATAAAACGACTCCTTCTGCGGTTTTAGTAGTATTTTATCATAGAGAATGTTGTAACCACAGTCCTTAAACATGCTGCAATATTAGTACATGCCTTGTTTTATAATAAATTACTAATCCTCCTTTTTTGGAGGTGATTCCAACCAGCCTTTATCAATCATTATATTGGTTCCATCCTCTGCATACAGCTCTATTTCTCCTAACAATCGGTTGTAAGAGACTCCTAAATCTCGGCGGAAGCTCGTTCCTATTCCTAATCCGTAAAAGCCGATACCTGCGGAGGTAAGAGAACTTGAAAGAAACATTATCAGCTTTTCCGAGAAAACTTTCAAGTCTTGTGGAATTACCTCTTTGTCCCAATGCAGTGGTGAAGACATACCATTTTCTTTCAGAAAATCATTAAATATCTCATAATGCTTTTCAGCAATTTCCTTGCCGCGGATTAAATATTTTTTCACTTCCTCTGAGCGTGTTGATTGAATTAAACCTGTCATTAATCCTGCACCTAGAGCATTTCTATGGAGATTGGCATATAAATTTGTAATCTCTGGAGCAGTGAGCGGTCTTTTCTTACCGAGGAACCCAGAAAGAAAACTTTGGCGTTGAATATAATCGACTTCCTTTGAAAGCGGCATTTCGGGAAAGCTCCTGTAAATCCCTTTAGAGGAAAGAGCCTCCACCACCATTTCATAAAGCTCAATGGCGTCTGTGAGACATTTCTTATAATAGGAAATAATATCTTGCCTTTTTACCACAGATAAATTGATACCATGCGCCCTTAATCCCATTCTCGCAAACTGGTGAATATATTCCAGGATAAACTCGTCAGTAAACACCTTTTTTACTTTTGGGGAAATGTCCTCTTCCACATGAAATCCATGAGGTATCGTTCTGCCTTCCTTGCTGAAAATGCTTTTTATTTCTTCTAGCTGGCGGCATGAAGTATGATAAGCAAATTCAATAATATTCTTTGTTTTCTTATCCTCTGCTGTACTTAAAAAATAACTGAACATGCATACTTGGGAGCTTTCTCCCATAAAAGATCCCCATAACTGGGATATTTCAGCTGAAGATAATCGACTTGATTCTTTTTTTTGCACAGAAAGTCCTCCACATATTTTTTTATCAGTATGCCCTTTTCATGTGGATTTAATGTTAGAACATATGTTATTTCATGTATACCATAATGAACATATATTTTCTTACCCACTCCCTTTGCCACCTGACCTCAAATATTTCCGATAACTGGAGTATATTATATTAGATTTGTCAGTCAATGTGTTTTGTAAGAAAATCTCTCCTTAGAAAATAGTGAGTGATTAGACAAAAAAAAGAGTACACCTAATTGATGCACTCTTTCTAATCTAAAAAAATCTTTTCCTCCAAAAAACAATCGCTGTAAGACAAGACAGTACTAACGAAATCGAAATAGCGACAAAAAATGCATGTTTATATTCTTGATAGGGAATGTCTACGTTCATTCCATAAAAGCTCGCAACCATTGTCGGCAAGGACAGAATAATCGTAAAGGAAGTCAAGAACTTCATGACGATGCTAACATTGTTGGAAATGACCGAAGCAAAGGCATCCATCATCCCGCTTAAAATCGATGCATGTGTTTCAGCCATCTCAATTGCCTGCTGGTTCTCTATAATGACATCCTCAAGCAAATCCTGATCGTCTTCATACATTTTTAAGAATCTGCTTTTCATCATCTTCTGCATAACAATATTATTCGATTTTAGTGATGTCGTAAAATACACAAGGCTCTTCTGAAGATGGAGAAGGGAGAACAATTCCTTGTTTCTCATCGATTGCAGAAGCTCACTTTCAATTGTGTCTATTTTTTTGCTGATTTGTTTTAGATACTTTAAATATGATGTAGACATAGAATACAGGATTTGAAAAGCAAATCTCGTTCTTTTGAATGTGAAGAAATCCTTGACTTTTCCTTGTGAAAAAACGTGAAATATCGGATTATCTTTTAAACAGATAGTCACAAAGCAGTTTTTTGCGATGATAATTCCTAAAGGAATCGTATCATACTCTGGTTTTTTTGTATCATTAAAGGCTACAGAGGGAATGTTGACGATGATTAAAATATCCTCACCGTCTTTTTCTATCCGCGAACGCTCCTCTTCATCCAAAGGATCCTTCAGAAATCCAATTGGAAGTTCAAGTTTCTCTGCAATGGACTGTATCTCCTGCTCCGTCGGGGCAATCAGGTTAATCCAGCAGCCGCTCGTAATTTTGTTTGTTTCTTTAATTACTCCCTCTTCGTTAGAAAGATAAATATTTAACATAGTAAAACCTCCTCTTTAATGTGAGGAAGTCAAAATCTTCGCCATAAACAAGTTGAATTCTTACTTGCATTCAATATTTGAAGGAATGACTCCTTATTGACTTCCCCCTTTGTCGACTCGGGCTCGGGTTCGCTGCAATAATGACTACTCATAATAATTCAACTCCTTTTAAGTAATAATTTATCAACTACTATATTGTACATATTTTCCTTGTTTTTTCAACTAAACTCGTAAAACTTTAATAGAAATCTCTAAAATCTGCCTTTTTGACTATAGCGTGAATTTTACAACAGCTCTGATATTCCTATAGATTTCACTAGATTTTAATGTATGTTAACCTTCTCCACATTATCTCAATCGGCCCTTGTTTAAACCTCTGTAACCAAAGATAACTTAATATGATTTGGCATACAGCTACTGCAAAAGAAATAATGATTAACTTTGATGGTGGTAATATTCCATATAAATGAAAGTACCTAAAAATGATTAAGCCAATTATATTCTGCACCAAATAATTCGTTATAGCCATTCTGCCAACATAACGAATGAAAATAAGACTATTTTTCGAAATATGCATAAATAGTAAAATACTTAATCCATAGAATAATGACATAAGTGGATTACCAATAATATCTGATGCTTGCAGATACAACAAAGAATTGGGGTGAAACACAGCTGAAATTTTTATAATTACTCCCAATGCCCCAAACAAAAACCAAAAAAACACATGCTTCTTCGTTATATGTAGAATAACTGATTTACTTTTAGCAACCAATACTCCTATTAAAAACAAAGGGAAAATACTTATAAATAAAAATAGGATCGAAAGACTCTGGTAAGATGTCAGCCAATCATAATAATTTTGTATAAAAGCCGATGTTCCACCTGCTTGATAATTTTCAATAACCGTTAATAAGTAATAATAATCAAAGTATTCAGCAGGATCATATGGTAAATCAATCAGCAAGAAGAGAAGCATAATATTTGGCAATAACATCCATACTAATAGGATGCTGATTGTCTTCCGAGAAGCCTTATACAAGGGAAGCAATAGAAATCCGAACAGAGCATAAACAATTAATATATCACCATACCAGATGAAAATAGCATGCACTGCCCCTATACAAAGAAGGACGAATTGTCTTCTTGAAAATAGCCTGGACGGATTCTTCCCCTTTGTAGCTGCCTTGTCCATAAACAGCATAAAACTGAACCCAAAAAGCATTGAAAATAAAGGATAAAAATTTCCTTGTACAAAAATAAATAATAATTGTTCTACTAAACGATCAATTTGTGTTGTCCAAAGACTGCTTGGAATACTGTCGTATAAAACGGGAGTGCTTAATGGCACTATATTTGCAAAAGCAAGCCCTAAACAAGCGAAACCTCTTAAAACATCTATTTCATGCATTCTTTCTAACGTATTCATTTCATCCCGTCTTTCATAAAAAGAACTCACCGCCTATAACAAATATAATTTCGCTATTTTCAGTGAGTCTCACTTTCTATATTTTTTTTGCTGATAGAATTTTCATTGATCACATGAAATTCTAAAGGCCATTCTCCTCTAGCCATGTAAATTTTTCTGTTTGGTCAGGGACATACCGCAGCACATCCTCGATCATTGGAAAATACTTTGTATCACGATCAAGGGAGTAAATCATCCATTGCCCTCTTCTTTGTTCCTTTACGAGTCCGGCATCCTTTAACTTTCTTAAATGCTGGCTGACTGCAGGCTGAGACATTTGAAAAATATCGACAAATTCACAGACGCAGCAATCACTGACTTTCAGCATCCCGATTATGGACAATCTAGTCTTATCGCCTAATAACTTTAAAATGGCTGCAGTTCCTTCCAACTCTTCATTAGACATTATAATCATCCATTTCCCATTAAAATATAGTTATATAATAATGCTGTTTACTAGCGCTTGCAAGGATAGGCTAATTCTAATTACCTATTTTTCCTTCATAAGCAAAACATCTAAAAAGGCAATACCAAAAGAGAAGCCTAATGGAGTAAATAAAAAGTCGAACGAACCGTTACTGTTTTGTTTGAAAATATTAATGATCAAGGAAATAATTGATAGCACTACAAACCAACGGATGAATCTGATCATTCTTATTTTAATTTCTGTCTGATTTGTGTTTCCCCAATATTTTAGAGCTATAATACCAAGGTATAAGACATATAGAAAAACAAAGAAAATATACCCATTAATAAATTCTTCTGCGTAAGAAGGACTTTCATTATCAGAAATAAAGAAAATAGCTACAGCTGTCGAAAATCCAAAAACAGTAAACAAGAGCCAATTTAGCCAAACAAACTTTTTTACCATCGTACACCACCAAAAACATTCTTATTACCGCAATTCTACTATCTCAAACTATACATTATTTGTAAACTTTATAGTATTTTTCCTATTAACCAGGATATTCTTTTAGCACCCACAGAAGTAAAACATCAAAATTCAGCTGAATGATGGGCTGAGGAAAATTTTTTTGGACTTGCTCCACTTCCCTTGATAAACAAAATTCAAATGCTCCGAGCTGATATGTATGATGATCCTGCCAATCAGACATTGTACATGTCGTTCCTTGTAAAACTCTGCCGACAATATGATAAAAGCCAATATAGTGATGAAGTTCGGAGTCTTCCATTGGAAATTCTGAAACTTCTGTCGGTCTTTCCGGCATGATACCAAACTCACCTAAAAAAGAAGTGACAGAATCATCGTTATTTATTACAGCCTCACGATAATTACAGCAATAAAGACAATTGCACACTTCCATTTCCATTCTGTAAAATGCCCGCGTTTTTTCCACATCTATTTCTAAAACCCAATCATTAAATTTAACTAGTTTCATTCCTTTCCTCCTCTACTGCATTACTTACGCTCAGAGTTTATCTATGAAAAACATAAATTGCTAAATTAGAAGTGTCAATCAAATTATTTAAAAAAATTCATTAATTGACCCTAAAACCGTCCAGACGGTACAATAGTTACAAAGAGAATTAGGAGGCATTGTAATGGATTCAAAGGCTGATGTTAAACGCCGTCTCATTATCGATACGGCGAAACTAATCATTCATGAAAAAGGAATTACCGCATTAACTCTTGATGCTGTCGCGAAACAAGCTACTATCAGCAAAGGCGGTCTTTTATATCATTACCCTAGTAAAGAGGCATTAATAAAAGGAATTGCAGTATCTATTTTTGAGGACTTGGATAAAGCCTTGACAGAATACGCCGAGAAGGATCAAGTGGAAAAAGGAAAGTGGACTAGAGCAATGATTGAAGTTACAAAGGATGATTTAAACCATCATGCCGAGCTAAATGTAGCGGTAATGGCTTCCTCCTTACTGGATGAAGATGTGGCTGAAAATATTTCAAACAGCTATCAAAGATCATTAATAAAACTAGACAACGACGGAATTTCTCCTGTGACAGCTGCAGTTATCCGCCTCGCTCTCGATGGTCTGTACTACTCGCAAATGCTCAATGTTGCCCCATTGAATAAAAAAATGCAGAAGGAAGTGCTTGACCAGCTCCTATTAATGACTTGGAAGGGGGATGTGTAATGAATCCGTATTTATTACTTGCACTATCCATTATAAGTGAAGTGTTTGCAAGCTCCATGCTTAAAGCGACTGACGGCTTCAAGAGGCTGATGCCTACTCTCGGTGTTGCTTTTGGTTATGGAATTGCTTTTTATGCATTGTCTTTAACATTAAAGACGATGCCGATTGGAACAGCCTACGCGATTTGGGCAGGTGTAGGCACGGCGTTGACGGCAGTGGCCGGGGCAGTATTTTATAAAGAAAGCTTTAACAGTAAAAAAGTAATGGGAATTTTTCTTGTCATCGGTGGGGTTATTTTATTGAATTTTGGCGGAGCTCATTAAAGGAAGGAGTTTTAACTTGTGAAAGGATATATTTATTTAACAATCTCGATTATTTCTGAAGTATTTGCGACAACG
>JAPSHL010000341.1 GCA_031179905.1 Bacillus sp. (in: firmicutes)
AGAAATTGGAAACATATCAACCGTTGTTAAAGGAATATCAGATCAGAGCAATCTTTTAGGACTAAATGCTGCGATTGAGGCTGCCAGGGCGGGAGACTCTGGTAAGGGCTTCTCGGTTGTAGCAAATGAAATCAGAAAGCTAGCCACTAATTCTAAAGATAATGTTGGCCAAATTAATGACATCACAAAAACGATTCAGAATTTAATTAAAGAGCTGGGGAATGCGTTTAGTAATATCAATAAATTGACAGATACGCAGGCTGGTTCCATTCAAGAATTCTCCGCAACCATGCAAGAAATGAGTAAAACAGCACAAGAGCTGGCAGAATTAGCTGAGAAATCGATACAGACAAATAACTAGAAGTAAAAAGAATTCACTGAATCTGTTCAGTGAATTCTTTTAATTTAGTGATATAAGGTGCGACGGTTCAAGAATAGTAACCTTCTTTTCACAAAAAAGAGGAAAAAACTCCTCCGAAATGGAATTACAATATTACCTAATTTTCCAACTAGTGCTTAATAGATAGTAAATAAATTAGGGAATCTTAGATTCAGCTATCTAAAATATAAATTACTAATAAATCAACTAGATTAGGAGAATGAACATGTATTTTGTACTAGATATCGGTGGAACTTTTGTAAAATATGCGTTAATGGATGCTGCGGGAAACATTGCTTCTAAAGGGAAAAAGCCAATGCCGCGAACAAATTTGACGGATTTTGAAGAGGTACTTTATGGAATCTTAGATAATCACGATTTATCTACAGTGAAAGGAATTGCTGTCAGCTGTCCAGGGACTGTTGATGTAGAGACTGGCACGATTTATTATGGGGGATCTTTTCCGTTTCTTCATGAAGTGAATCTTGCCAAAAGAATTGGGGATAGATATAACAAGGATGTAACCGTTGAGAATGACGGGAAATGTGCAGCTTTAGCTGAATTATGGCTTGGTAGCATAAATGGTGCTAAGGATGCGGTCGTCTTAGTGCTGGGCAGTGGTGTAGGCGGAGGCATTGTCGTTGATGGCAAGCTGCATCGTGGGGTAAATCTCTCTGCTGGTGAAATGAGTTTTGTGATGGATAAAATCAACACGGAAACTAAAATGGCCCAATATTTTGGCTCTGATTGTTCAGCAGTACAAATGGTACGCCGTATTGGGGAAGCAAAGGATTTGGAGGATCCAACGGACGGTGAAGCGGTATTTGAATACATAATCAACCAAGATGAAGAAGCTAATGCTATATTCGATGAATTTTGCATTTATCTCGCTTCTCAAATATTAAACTTGCAATATATTTTGGACCCGGAAATTTTTGCGATTGGTGGCGGAATAAGCGCACAGCCAATACTTATTGAAAGAACGAAATGGGCAATTGAGGAAATAAAGAAAAAGAACCCGATTCATATGGCAAATCCTAATGTTACAGTTTGCAAGTTTCAAAATGACGCCAATCTTTATGGCGCACTTTATCATTTTTTCGTCAATAGAGAGAGTGAAATAGTAACAAAGGAAAGCTAATTGCAGAAATTAGTAGTAATTAAGAAGGGGAATAGCCTCATGCTGAGGTTATTCCCCTTGTTCACTGTTACTTATACTTATTAATCAATTCACTAAGCGGCATTGCCAGCATGGAATCAAAGCGGTAATCTACTTCACAGAATTGCATGGCATTTGTCACTTCATTTGGAAAAATAACAATGTTTAAGCCTGCTGTTTTCGCTGCTTGTGCCCCGTGGGCGGAATCTTCGAATGCTATGCATTCATTTGGCTCCAATTCCAGACAGCGGGCTGCTTCTATGTATAGTGCCGGATCTGGTTTTACTTTTTCAACATCATCTGAGGTTTTGATACAGTCGAAATAATCGAATAATCCTAATCTCTTTAAATGGCTTGAAACCCACTCATAATTGGAGCTTGATGCAAGCCCGATTTTTAAGCCTAAGGATTTGGCTGTTTCGAGATAATCTCTTACTCCTGGCCGTTCCTGTTCCAATGCCAGCTTTTCCAAAAAGTTCTCTTTGAATGCTTTTTCAATCCCTGCTAAGTCCAGTTTTTTCTTAGCTTGCTCTTCAAGGTAAACATATGGGGAGAAATCGGTGTGTGTGCCTATTTCCTTCTGCCATAATTCTAAAGGCAACTCACAGCTATGTTCTGCATACAGCTCTTGCAGTAAATGATACTGATGTGTTTCTGTGTCAAAAATAAGCCCGTCAAAGTCGAAGATGATACCTTTAATCATATGTTCCTCCTTATGGATTTTACAGTATTTGTTAACAATATCAAGATAGATTTTTGGAATCAATGATGTCCAATAAAATTCCAATTCCACATAATAATCTTAACATAATGTATATATAACATAAAGAAGCCCTGCGTAAGCAGGGCTATTGTCTATTTAGCTGTTTGACAAGGAGTATCCTTGTTCAGCAGCAGGCTGTTCGCTGCTAACCATTTTGTTAACGGCACTGAATAGCGCCTTAATGGAAGATGTCATGATGTCTGCGTCGATTCCACATCCCCAATAAACAGAGCCATTATCAGTTGAAAAGCCTACGTAGGAAACAGCTTTTGATTCAGAACCTGTTTCAAGGGCGTGCTCCGTATAAACAAGATCTTTGTACTGAATTCCTAAAGCAGATTGAAGGGCATTGCTGATAGCATCAAGCCTTCCGTTTCCTGTACCGCTAAATTCCTGAACAGTGTCATTTTTTTTGACTGATACTGTTGTGTCATAGCTGTCATCTTGTGAAAAGTGATACTGAATAAACTCAACAGGGGAGCTGATATTGACGTATTCATCCATGAAGATATTATGGATTTCGTCTGGCATTAGCTCCTTATGAAGGCTGTCTGATACTTTTTTGACAGCATATCCAAAGCTTTCACGCATTTTTGCAGGCAGGTCTAGGCCGTAGTTTTGTTTAAGTATATAACCGATTCCGCCTTTGCCGGATTGGCTGTTAATTCGGATAATGTCACCTTCATATTGTCTGCCGATATCCTTTGGATCGATTAAAAGATAAGGTACTGTCCAATAATCGCGTTCCTTTTCTTCACGCCATTTCATGCCTTTTGCTATAGCATCCTGATGAGAGCCTGAGAAAGCAGTGAAGACAAGCTCGCC
>JAPSHL010000106.1 GCA_031179905.1 Bacillus sp. (in: firmicutes)
ATTTACTGTTGTATCTAGCAAGATCCATTTCGAGTGATCTCTGTAATATGAACTAATTTTATGGAAAAAGGATTTTTTTTAATCTCTACGTAACCGCTCTCATAAATATATAAAACTTCATATTTTTCTGAACAATGTATAACCTTTTCGCCTATTTTAAGCATATAACTCCCCCTTCTTTTCTACCTCATAATAATAGAATTGCATACTTCTCAGCACTAATGCAAAAGTATTTTTATTTAGTAAATAGATTAAAAAGTAAAAAGTAAATATTGGTAAAGGCTCCAAAAAATTTTACACTAACATTTCGTAAAATGAATAGTGTGGTGATTACTAGTACCTAATTATACAGGGTTTATAGATTGTTTTTAATCTACTAAGATTGCCCATAATTAGTAGTAACGATTAGAAAAATCAGTGAAATTAACGTACTTAATAACCAAGTTAAACATAAAAGAATGGTAAAATTTAAATATTAGTAATAAAGTATTTAGCTTTAATATCTGCTTTGATCTTCAATTTTTTTCACAGGTAAAAATGATATCGAATGCCTTGTAGCAAGAGGGGGAGTCTTATTGAAAAATAATGATGAACAGAAAAGTAAAAGACAGCTGAATCGAGCACTGTACGGTAGTCCTGCTATTAGCGGCTTTATTGTTTTCGGGATTATAATTATCTTCATTGGTTATAAAGTTTTATTTTAATATTGTAACTATACATAATTAACAAATAGGAGTTAAATATGAATCTAAAAAAAAGCCAAGAATACGTATCATTAGAAATTAAAAATTGGGATAATACAAATTTTGCAGCAACTTTATACGAGATTTGTGATTCTTTCAGAACATATTCTAATGATTTTATTGAAGTGCACCAAGTAGTGAAATTAGGTAAAATTAATAAAGAATGGAGGTATGTAATCATAATAAATATTACACAGGATTTAGATAACTTAGGTATTCTGATTGAAGGACTGGGTTGAGGAATATCCAATTGAAAGATGCCACCTGAATCAATTATAAATAAAGTTCAGGTGTTTTTTTCTAACCAATTGCTTTTTACTTGACTTAGAGTTAACTATAAGGCTTATTCTAGTAATGTTAAAAAAAATGAAATTACTAGGAGGTAAAAAACATGACAACAGCTAAAGCACGAGCAGTTGATGGTCCGGATAAACTGTTTAGAGCGGCAGAAATCCAAAGACGGGATCTAGATTTACATGATGTATTAATTGAAATTAAATAT
Organism: Bacillus sp. (in: firmicutes); assembly: GCA_031179905.1. Classification (GTDB taxonomy): domain Bacteria; phylum Bacillota; class Bacilli; order Bacillales; family Cytobacillaceae; genus Niallia. The sequence continues at coordinate 1,246 of JAPSHL010000106.1, forward strand.
GCAGGTATATGTCACTCTGACATCCATACTGCCCACGGCGAATGGGGTCCTGTAAATTATCCTCTTGTTCCTGGGCATGAGATTGCTGGAATTGTTACAGAAGTTGGAGCGGAAGTAACTAAATATAAAGTAGGTGACCGAGTAGGGGTTGGATGTATGGTTGATTCCTGCGGAGAATGTGAGAACTGCCAAAAAGGGGAAGAACAATACTGTCTGAAAGGGAATATTCCTACTTATGCAGGTGTAGATAAATATGGCGAGCCTACACAGGGCGGCTATTCTACCCATATCGTTGTAATAGAAGATTTTGTTGTCAGAATTCCTGATAATATTGAACTTGATGTTGCTGCACCATTACTTTGTGCAGGGATTACGACATATTCTCCACTTAATCGTTGGAATGCTGGACCTGGTAAAAAAGTAGCGGTTGTTGGCTTAGGTGGTCTTGGCCATATGGCTGTTAAAATTGCCCATGCAATGGGTGCTGAGGTAACTGTTTTATCCCAAACATTGAACAAAAAAGAAGACGGCTTGCAATTTGGGGCGGAAAATTATTATGCTACAAGCGACCCAGCTACATTTGAGAAGCTTGCTGGAACATTTGACCTTATTATCAACACAGTAAGTGCTAAGCTTAACCTTGATGCATATTTCTCATTGTTAACTCTTGATGGAACAATGGTCAATGTTGGTGCACCTGGAGAGCCGTTATCACTAAATGTGATGTCTCTTATCGGTCATCGTCGTTCATTTGCAGGTTCCATGATTGGCGGCATCCGTGAAACACAAGAAATGTTGAATTTCTGTGCAGAGCATAATATTGTTCCTAATATTGAAATAATCTCAGCAGATCAAATTGACGAAGCATATCAACGTGTTTTAGCTTCTGATGTAAAATATCGATTCGTTATTGATACTAGTACAATGTAAATTTACCACAGGGGTGCCCCAAAGGGGCATCCTTTTTGTTTTCATCCATCTGACAATTTCAATTGAATTGTCTTAATAAAGACGTCAGCAGCTGCAGAAAAAGCTTGATGCTTCCGCCAGACAATATTTAAACCAGATTCAAGTCTTGGCTCTAACGGTCTAAAACATAGATTACTGTCACTAGATGTATTCACTATTTTATCAAGGGTTAGCGCATAACCAATACCTTCCTCAACCATTATGGCAGCATTATAGGCAAGGTTATATGTAGTGACAACATTTAATTTGTCAAAATCTTCACCGAACCAGTCTGCAAATTCATTTTTAGAGTAAGTCTGTTTTATAGCCTGTCGAGAACAAATTAATGGAACGTGCAGTATATCTTCTACCTTGATGGCAGCTTTTACAGCAAGTGGACTATCTTTTCTCATAACAACTCCCCAAACATCTTTCCCCGGGATATTAATATAATTGTATTTAGATAAATCTGCAGGCTGAATGAGAAGGCCAAAATCGAGCAATCCCTTGTCAATCCGGTCAGTTACATCATCTTCATTTCCGCTGTAAAGATGATACCGTATATTAGGATAACTTATCTGTAAATCTTTAACTGCTCGTGCAATCTGCCTCATCGCGTCTGTTTCTCCACCTCCTATATAAACATCGCCACTTATTGTTTCCTCCATTGAATTAAATTCCGATTCTAATTTATCGACCATATTAATAATCTCTTCTGCTCGATTTCGCAGCAGGATTCCTTCTTCTGTAAGTATGATGCTGTGACTGCTCCGGATAAACAGCTTTTTTCCTAATTGTTTTTCAAGATCTTTAATTTGCCTTGATAAAGTCGGCTGTGTTACATGCAACAGGTCAGCAGCAGCAGTTATGCTCCCAACTCTAGCAATCGTAAGAAAATAGCGCAGCACTCTTAGTTCCATCGACCATTCCCCCTTTATTAAATACAATTATACTTGTTGTAGAAATGCTCAACAAGCATATCTGGATATAAGATATAAGTATTTGTTATATGTGTTTAGTATAGCTAAAATAAAAACAAACGAGGATAACACCAGTAGAAGGGAAGTTTAAAATATGTCCGCAATTGAAAACAAGGTAGTAGTTATTATGGGAGCATCAAGTGGGATTGGAGAAGCAACTGTCAAGTTGCTTGCAGAAAAAGGAGCTAAACTCGTAATTGCTGCCCGCCGCGAAGACCGATTAAAGGCACTTGCTGAATCATTGCCCAATGCGGATATTACTTGTGCTGTGGCCGATGTTACGAAAGCTGCAGAAGTGCAGGCAGTAGTCGACCTTGCAGTTGAAAAACATAGTCGGGTTGATGTGCTCTTTAATAACGCTGGAATAATGCCAACTGCTCATCTGTCTCAAAAGCGATTTGATGAATGGCGAGAAATGTTAGATGTTAATATTATGGGAGTATTGAACGGAATTGCGGCTGTTTTACCAATCATGAAAAGCCAAGCTTCCGGCCAGATTGTCACAACTGACTCCGTGGCTGGACATGTTGTATTTCAACAAGGAGCAGTTTATTGTGGAACTAAATTTGCAGTTCGCGCTATCATGGAAGGTTTACGCCAAGAGGAACGAGATAGTAACATCCGTAGTACGCTAATCTCTCCAGGAACAGTTGATACAGAGCTTCATAACACAATCAATGATCTTGAAAGACGGCAATGGGTAGAGAATCTACAGCAAACTATCGGATTAAAAGCAAGCGATGTAGCAGAAGCAGTGGCCTATGCTATTAGCACACCTGAAACGGTAGCAATAAGCGAAATTATCATTCGCCCTGCTAAACAAGTGGACTAAAGGGAGCTTCAAATACAGAAAGTACGAGGTGTAATCTTGGGTAAGCAGAATAAATTGCTCATCATGATATTAACTATTGGGGTTTTTGGAATTATCAATACGGAAATGGGGGTTATTGGGATATTGCCAGCTCTTGCTGATCACTTTAGTGTCAGTGTCTCAAAAGCAGGATTGCTGGTTAGTCTTTTTGCCCTTGTGATTGCAGTTTCTGGTCCAACAATGCCGTTGTTTTTTTCAGGATTTGACCGTAAGAAAGTAATGTTAATTGTACTCGGCGTTTTCATTATCGGAAACGTTGTTGCCATCTATACCATTAACTTTACTGTTGCGTTAGCAGCTAGAGTGGTACCTGCGCTGTTCCATCCGATTTATTGTTCTTTAGCTTTTTCAGTAGCAGCTGCTTCAGTTCGCAAAGAAGAAGCACCTAAAGCTGTTGCTAAAGTATTTATTGGAGTATCTGCGGGAATGGTAATCGGTGTGCCAGTCGCAAGTTTTATTGCCAGTACATTTTCTTTACAAATGGCGATGTTGTTCTTTGCTGTTGTAAATATAATCGCATTTATTGCCACAATATTATTTGTACCATCCATGCCTGTTAAAGAAAAGGTTTCTTACGGCTCACAGTTAGCTATCCTGAAAAAGCTGATTACTTGGCAGTCTATCATAGCGGTAATTTTCCTGAATTCAGCAATTTTTGGTGTTTATAGTTATCTTGCTGAATATTTGGGAGCTGTTACTGCACTGTCATCAGGTGCAATTACTATCATGCTAACTGTATTCGGCGGCGCTAATATCATTGGTAACATCACTGCAGGAAAGTTACTGACGAAAAGTCCTCTGAAAACCGTGATAGCCTTCCCGTTTCTATTAGGTGCTGTTTATATATTGTTATTTCTATTTGGGCAGTTCTCCATACCAATGGCATTCATAACGTTAATATGGGGGATTCTAGCAGGAGTAGGGGGAAATATCAATCAATATTGGATCATGTCTTCTTCACCCGAAGCTCCAGACTTTGCCAACGGACTATTTATCTCAGCCTGTAATTTAGGAACAACGATTGGTGCAGCTGCAGGCGGATTATTTATAGCACAGTTAGGAATACAATACGTTATCTTAGTAGGTTTTTTATCATTAATATTTGGCTCAATCTCCATTCTGCTAAGAAACTATAAGTATTCTTCGAAAACAAATCAACTTGCTGGTTAAGGACAAGGATTCTATTAGGAAGGGGAAAAGGGATTGTTAATATCAAGGTTATCGGTTGGCCTTTCAAATGGACTTCAAGCAAGAAATACTGCCTTATTTGTGGCAATCGCCCGTACTTTTCGCAGCGATATTATTATTACTACAAGGGGAAAAACCTCTAATGTGAAAAAAATGATGAAAGTCATGGACTTAGCTGTAACAGATGGCGATAAAGTCACCTTATTTGTAAATGGGGATGATGAACAAGCCGCAATTTGCAAGCTTAAGAACTATTTGTTAGGAATGGAATAAATAGGGAGAGATGCCGCTAATCTGAATGAGAATGACCAGCACAGAAATCTGGTTTACAAAATGAAAAAAGAAGTTTATCTCATTTAGATATAACTTCTTTTCCATTTGAAAACTTAAGTAGTAAGTATCTTACAATAAAACCAATGGCTACCCCTGGGACTACAAACAACATCGGCAAGAAAACGGGTCCAAGTGACTGGCCAAATAATGTGATTTTACTAGAATAAATTAAACCGATTGTAACAAAAGCAGCCGCTGATATAAAGGGAAGAAAGGACAACTGTTCATCAGCAGGCATTTCATGTTGATAAGCATCCCACATTGCAAAGAAATATAAACAAGCATAAAACAATAACCATTCATAATTGATTACTTCTTCTGCCTTTGAGAATTCTCCTAAATAGCTGTACATAATCGAAGTATTAAAATGACTGTATACATTTATAATGATTTCTGTTAGAACGAATAAAGTACCTTTAAAATAATGACCAGTTAATAGTTGGCTGAAACCTGGCAAAGCAATACTCCACATAATTGCCTGAAATTTACCTATCTTCTTCATATAATCCCTCCATTAATAGTTTGGGTAGAAAGACCATAGTTATTCCAGTTCTTTGTATAAACTAGAAAAATGTAACAGCGTCTTAGCTTTGTAGCTGGATTTGTCGCTTTTTCTTTATTCCTGTCAGCTTCCTACACTCTTTGTGAGGGAGAAATCTTCTCGCTGCAAAATAACTTTCCAACATGTTGATCACCGCCAACTGAAATGATATTTTACCTTTTAAAAAAACCAGATCATTCTATATTAAAGAAAATATCCTATAATCATGAGTTATTTTTATATTGGATGAGAAGCTTTCAATTTAATAGAAAAGGAATGGGAAATTTAAATCAAGTAGGATTTTATAAATATGACTAAGGGCACAGGGGAAACAGAATTTATACTCTTAAGCAATTAGGTGTTATTAATGAAAATAACGAAAGGAAGTACAGAAAAGAATAAAAGAGATCTGACAAGCAGGAATTCCAGAATATTACTAAAAACAAGCAGGTTGAAAGAGTGAATGAGAAAGTCGACTAAATAAAATAGGAGAACGGAGGTTTAGAAATCCTCCCAGCCAATGCAATAAGTTATGAGCTTTGGGTAAATCGGATAATGATAGAGTGGAATTTACCGCAACCTACTTTCTGAAAATAAATATATTAAATTAAGCAGTAATCACAAGAGATCTGCAGAACTTTTTAAATTACTAATTGGTGAAAAGTAAATGTAACAGGATTGCCAAATGATAACGAATTACTGGTATTGTTACCCTATTTAAATAATCTACGAACATACTAAAAGAAGACTGCAAAAATAATGCAGACTCCTTTTAAAAAGTTTCATAAATAATATCACCAGTTCTAGAAATATCATAACCTTTTAAAAGTTGTACCTCATTCTGAAATTGGGCAGAAGTTAAAATATCTTTTAATGTATTGATTAATTGTTCAGTACCAGGAGTTTTTAAAAGGACTAAATCGTATCGCTCTGCTATTAATGGAACAAAATCAATGCCTACCATTTTTGCTGCTTTTTCAATGCCCACTCCAACATCAGCCAGTCCATTGGAGTCAGATGTTGCTACACCATAATGGTTTGACTCTTCGTTTTCGTATCCCATTATTTCACTAGGAGGGATGTTATTTATTCTGAGCTGTTCATCAAGCAGTATCCGCGCACCTGAACCCTTCTCGCGATTGATGATTTTAATGTTTTTACGTTTTAAATCAGTCCAATCCTTTAGATTTAAAGGAATACCCTTTTGAACGTAAAGTCCAGCATTTCTTGTTAAGAGATTAAGTAAAATATAGGGGCGTCCCACTAATATTTTTGTAAGATAAGGGACATTATATTCGCCCGTTCCTCCATCAAACATATGTAAACCAACAATATCACCTTTGCCATTGTACATGGAAATAAGGCTGTTTAAACTTCCTGTGTATGAACTAAGCCATCATAAACTGAATTTTTCTCTATGTATTTACAAAGGATATCAAGAACCATGTCTTGTCCGCTAATTATAATGGTATTAGGATTGTTTCCGCTAAATACTGGCACAAATGGAGAAAAGTTTGCAGTTTGTTTCGTTTTATGGTTCTTTATATAAACATCTAAATTTCTTGTATCAATCCTCATTTGCCTCCCGACACGGAATACTGGAATATCCCCTTTTTTAACCATGTCATATAAGGTCAGCTTTGAGACTTTTAATAGTTGAGACACCTCTTCAATCGTATAAGAAAACTCTTTTGGCATATGCACCCCTCCATTTGTATTTTAAAATAATAGTTTAAAAAATAATCAATTAAATGGAAATTTCTAAAGGTTTTCACAAATTTCGTCTTACTGATTAGATATAATTAGATATAATCAATTATAACTAATTATAAGAAGGGGATAAAAAATGAAAAGTTACTATCGTTCTTTAATAAGTATGCTTTTTCTAGTAATCATTCTTAGCGGATGTTCAGTGAACGACCAAACGACTGCTGAAGATAGTAATAAACAAGATACTAGTAAAGATAAAGTGGAATTGACGGTTTCTGCTGCTGCGAGTTTGCAAGATGCGATGACTAATATTAAAGCAGATTTTGAGAAGGAGAACCCAAACATAATCCTTAATTTTAATTTTGGCGGATCAGGTGCATTGCAGCAACAAATATCTCAGGGAGCACCTGTTGACGTTTTCATCTCGGCTGCTGAAGATAAATTTCAGGTTTTAGAGGATGATGGACTTATTGATAAGAGTGACCGTACAGATTTAGTTGGAAATGAACTTGTATTGGTTGTCCCTAAAGAGTCAAATAACAGGATTAAAGGTTTTGAAGAATTAACAAAAGCCGGAAAGATAGCACTTGGTACCCCTGAAACGGTTCCAGCAGGACAATACGGTAAGGATACATTGGAAAATTTAAAGCTCTGGAGCGAGATTGAGGATAAAGTCATTTTTGCCAAAGATGTGCGCCAAGTACTTACATATGTTGAAACAAATAATGTCGACGCAGGGATTGTATATAAAACAGATGCATTAACTTCAGATAAGGTGGAAATTGCTGCAACTGCAGAGGAAAATACGCATGATCCGATTATTTATCCAGCAGGGATAATTAAGGATAGTTCTCACTATAAAGAAGCAAAAACTTTCTATGACTATTTGCAAACTGATGCAACGCTGAAAACATTAGAACATTATGGATTTAGGAGGCCTTAAGTAATAAAGATGGCTGCTGACTTTTGGAAACCTGTTCAATTATCAATGGAAATTGCATCTGTTTCAACAATAGTTGTAATTGTTTTTGGAATAATATTTGGGAAGCTTATGGCAAACAGAAGATTTAAAGGCAAAGTTTTAATTGATACAATTTTGATTTTGCCGCTAGTTTTGCCGCCTACAGTCGTAGGGTTTTTATTAATTATCATTTTTGGCCGAAACAGTCCAGTTGGTCGATTTATGGAATGGCTTTTTAATCAGCCGATAATGTTTTCTTGGTGGGCTGCAATCATTGCATCAACTGTAGTTGCATTTCCTCTCATGTATCAGTCTTCAAGAACAGGCTTTGAAGCAGTTGATACGGATATAGAGAACGCGGCACGCGTTGATGGAGCTGGTGAATTACGCCTAATGATGCTTGTATCCATACCGCTGGCAATAAAATCAATTGTTTCTGGAGCAATTCTGAGTTTCGCGAGAGCACTAGGGGAATTTGGAGCAACATTAATGTTTGCAGGCAATATTCCAGGAAAAACACAAACCATTCCAACAGCCATATATGTTGCCATTGATTCAGGAAATATGGAAATGGCTTGGCTATGGGTAACGAGCATAATAGCTATATCGTTTCTTATGTTGATAGTTGTATATTTTATTAGGTCTTAAACATATTAGGGAATCATATGACCTTCATATATTTGTGGAGGTTTTTTCTATTCGAATCAAAGCGCACAAGATAAACAAACACTGGAAGGAGGAATTATTAGGCATCCGAGTATTATTACTGCGATGCAAGTCGGGGCGATTACAGTAAAGATGACAAAACAGGGAATTAAAAATGGTTTTCTGCATGGCTGGGCAGTAGGTATTGGCGGAATGACAGTAGATTACATATTAATATTTGCACTGTATTTTGGATTAGCCAAAGTATTGGTGATTCCTTTTATACAAATGCCATTATGGGTAATCAGGGCATTCTTTTTATTTTTTCTCATCTATGATTCTATAAAAAATCTGATAAAGATATTACTTTGGAAGGCGAGAAAGCTAATAAATCACTCTTTAAAACATAGCGAAAAGCTGTTTCTCCAGGGAATTTAGTGTTTTGGATTCCGTGTTTGGAGCTGTTTTAGCAGATTCATATCAATGCAGTGATTCTAACAGCTTTATCATTGTGGCTTTGGGAATTACCTCGGGTCTTTTATTACACGATATAGGCTAGCTAACAATTGTGTCTGTAACAAGAATAATAATGAACCGCCAAATGATTAAGTGCACTACCATCATTGCTGGCATTTTATTATTTGGATTCGGTTTAGATTTCTTATAAGTTCTAAAATCATTTTTTTCAAAAGAAGTAATTGGAAGACAGCTTTTTAAAGCTGTTTATTAGCATTTTAAGTCATTTTTAGTTTTCTACGTAAATAAAAATATATGGAGAACTTTGAGAGTTTTAGGCAATCATTTAAGAGGATTATGATAACGTTTTCTTTAGAAATAGTCGATAATTTAATTATATTAGTTAGAAATGAGATTGTTATGAAGATGTTCTTCTAAAAAAAGGGGGATACACATGAAAAAAACGTTATATTTAATGAGACATGGTCAAACTTTATTTAATTTAAGAAGGAAAATACAAGGCTGGTGTGATTCGCCGCTTACAGAACTGGGGATTAAACAAGCAGAGGCTGCTGCATTATATTTCAAAGAGCAGAATATTGTATTCGACCATGCTTATTGCTCCACCTCCGAAAGAGCAAGCGACACGTTAGAGATTATTACAGATATCCCATATACAAGATTAAAAGGCTTGAAGGAATGGAATTTTGGCATATTTGAAGGAGAAAGTGAAGATTTAAATCCGCCCTTGCCTTATAAGGAATTCTTTGTGCAGTACGACGGAGAAGATCAGCAGGAAGTACAACAAAGGATGGCAGAGGCATGTCAAAACATAATGGAAGAAGACAATGAAGTAGTGTTAGCTGTATCACATGGAGGAGCTTGCAGGAACTTCATGCGAGTTTGGGAACATACAAGCACGATTAAGCAGCTACAGAAAATCGGTAATTGTTGCATCCTGAAGTTTGAATATGAAAACAAGGAATTTAAACTCGTGGAAATTATCAACCCAAATATAAGTGATTTAAAAGGTCAATTTCCAGTTGTTTCTTGAATCGTTGAGTTAAGACACCCTAATGAGAAGGGTGTCTATTTTGTGATAACTGTCTCGATGGACGCAATAGATAATTACTGACTAGAATAGATAAAAAACTTAATATCAAGAATCCTCCAAATACTATATACTGTATTCTCATTCCTGATATGAAAAGACCAGCAAAGACGTTCCTATTGTTATTTCTAAGTTACCGTCTGATAAAAACAAGCCGTTAGCAAAATCAGGAGCTGCTGATGTCATTAAATATTGATTAATTATACTGCCTACTAAACCTGTTTTGTGGCTCCCGTGGACAATATACGAATCTGAATAATTACCACTTAAACAAAATAACCTAACTATGTGGACCTTTTGAAATAGGTGTAGTTATGTAAAGATATTAACAGGTAGTCAGTTGGGAATATTGTGAAGTTATTTCAATCTGTTATTTCAAATTTGCAGATGATATGGGGTGTGAAATTGTGGCGATAAGAAAAGCACAAGTTGAAGATTGGCAAGCGATAGGTGAATTGTTATACCAATTAGAATATCCAAATACTGAACTTATCCTTAAAGGTAAGTTAGAAAAACTAGTGAACCATCCAGATGAAGAATTATTGGTATATGAGGAGGATGG
>JAPSHL010000107.1 GCA_031179905.1 Bacillus sp. (in: firmicutes)
TAATTTTAGTACTAGAGACCCTTCGTCTCTTTAACCCTAGTTTCCACAAAGCTGATTTTTACCATTATCTTATGGATAAATTTCGGAAAGAAATAAGCTCCAAAAAATGCACAGATAAATGCTTGTCCCCACATTTTTAACCATTGTGGAAGAAAATGACTGCTGTACCCGAAATTAATAGATACAAGAATAAAAGAAATAAATACGCTCATACTTAACGACATAAAGAATGCAAATACAAGCTGTTTATATTTTACATGAATCTTCATAAATACCCCTTACAAATAAATTTATAAATCAGTAATCTCTACTGTCTCATATTGAATAATAGTTTTTTTCATTACCGGCTTCTCACTGATGCCTTGTTTCTTCTGTTTTATCATTTCTTTATGCTCATTTACATGTTCTTCTCTAGATAACCATGCTGTGAAATCCTTCTTTTCTGTCCATTTTGAAACGATTACATATTCAACAGTATCCATTTTTTCTTTTTTCCAGAACTCCACCGCATGTAATCCTTCAACACCGTTCAATTGCTCTTTCGTTTTTTTCATCTTAGCAATGATTTTATCTTCATGGAGCTTTCCGCCTTCAAAGTGTGCTTGATTAACAAACATTTATAATTACCTCCTATATATTATTTAATAATTATCTTACTAACTAAGATATTAGTTAGTAGTAAAGTTATCATTGTTAATAGCATTAGTCAATGAGAATTTTTATCAATGAATGATAGTACTGGTTATTTAAATTTTTTATTTAATTTACGAAATACGCTCAACATTTGATCAATTTCTGTTTCCTCTAAGTCTTGAAGAAGTTTAACAAATGCAGTTGCTCTATTTTCAATAATTTGATCTACAATCTGCTTTCCTTCAGGAGTTAATGAAAGTTGGACAACTCTTCTATCTTCTGCTGATCTGTGACGATTGATTAAATTATGCTTTAATAACGTATCCGTTAGGACCGTTCCCCCACCTGATGTAATCCCTAAATATTTAGTAATATCTGATGCTGTGCAAGTCTTTATTCTGTACAAATAAGTCAAAATTAAGATGTGACCATCACTTAGATTGTATTCTGTTTTAGGGAAAAAATTATGTTGTGTTTTCGTTTTACTAAAAATATTTTCAAACAACTCCTGAAATTCTTCCAGCTTCTTAAATCGTTGATCAGACTCCATATTTTCCTCCGTTTAATATATTGAAAAGGATAGCAAAATCCTGTGCTGCCCTATTTAATCTTTTTTTACAAACAGTTTCAAGTCATTATATAGATTTTTCAGTATTAGCTTCATCACAGGTCATTCCTTTAGCAGTATATTTTTTAAAAATATACCAGATAAAACAAAAAGTTACTAGATTTATTTATTAACAGCATGATAATTATTAAGTACTGATTAAAACCTATCCGAGATGGAAACTGTTGAAAATGAAGAGAGCAGAGTTACTGGTTGATACTGATATTTCGACTGCAATAGGTGCTTTACATATAATAAAAACGCTTGGAATTGAATCCAAGCGTTTTTATTATTATTACAGATTTTCACCATTTGTTGCGATAACATCTTTATACCAGAAGAAAGATTTTTTCTTACTGCGGTCAAATGTCCCACTTCCGTCGTCATGTTTATCTACATAGATATAACCATAACGCTTAGACATTTCTCCTGATGATGCACTAACTAAGTCAATGCAGCCCCATGAAGTATAACCCATTAACTCAACACCGTCTTCAATGGCTTCTCCCATTGCTCTAATATGTTCACGAAGGTAATCAATGCGGTAATCATCATTGATAGAACCATCTTCTTCTACTTTATCGTATGCACCTAGACCATTTTCAACTACAAACAATGGTACTTGGTAGCGGTCATACAGATTGTTTAAAGAGATGCGAAGTCCTGTTGGGTCAATTTCCCAGCCCCATTCACTTGCATTCAAGAATGGGTTTTTGATTCCGCCGATAAGGTTACCTTGTGCTTTTTCCTCATCCGTTTTAACCTTTTTCTCTGTACGAGACATATAGTAGCTTAGGCTGATGAAATCAACTGGATATTGCTTCAATAATTCCAAGTCGCCATCTTCAATTTTTAAGTTAATGTTGTTTTCTTTAAAGTAGCGCTTAGCAAAAGTAGGATATGCCCCTCTTACTTGAACGTCACCGCACAGATAGTTGAATACTTGCTCTTCTTTAATTGCGTGCAGTACATTTTCAGGATTGCTGTCATACGCATAAACTGGTGCGTAAATTAACATACAGCCGATTTGTGCATCAGGAATAATCTCGTGTCCTGCTTTAACCGCCAAGCTGCTTGCAACAAATTGATGGTGCAGGCCTTGAAAACTATCTTGCAGTTTTGTCTCTTCATTTTCAGGAGAGAAACCTAATCCTAGAATTGGCATATGTGTTGCACCATTAATTTCATTGAATGTTAACCAATATTTTACTTTATCTTTATAGCGGTTGAACAACACAGTTGCATAACGCTCAAAGAATGTAACTAATTCACGGCTTCTCCAACCGCCATATTCTTTAATTAAGTGAAGTGGTGTTTCATAGTGAGAAATAGTAACAACTGGCTCGATGCCGTATTTAGCAAGTTCATCGAATACTCTGTCATAAAATGCTAGGCCTTCTTCATTCGGCTCTAGTTCGTCACCATTTGGGAAGATACGTGACCAAGCAATACTCATGCGGTATGCTTTAAAGCCCATTTCAGCAAATAGTGCGATATCCTCTTTGTAACGGTGATAAAAATCAATACCATCATGGTTTGGATATACATATTTTGATTTATCTATCTCAAAATCAAAACCCGTTTGTGCGATAACTTGTAAACGGACTTTTCCTCCTGGCAATACGTCAGCAAGGTTTAAACCTTTACCGCCTTCATTATACCCACCTTCTAATTGGTTAGCAGCAGTAGCTCCGCCCCATAAGAAATTTTCAGGAAATTTAAGTTTTGTCATTAGTGACTTCCTCCTATTTAACTAAGATCTAGTAATAGATTTTGTAATATCTAACCTAATAATACTATTATCAAATGAAAAAAACTGGTCTAATTGAGACTAGTATTGTAATTTGCAATCTCTTAAAACATCTTTAATAGCAACTGTCAGTTAATGGTTTGTAAGTAATTTAAATATAGTGTAAAGGTCATTGGACTTGATTTGCCAAATTAACGAGATCATCCACTTTTAATTTATATACCCCAAGTTCACTTGAATTGCCGTTAACAAAATATACATAACGTGCAAGAAACCCATCTTCTCTTTCCCACCACAACGACTGTGAAGTAGAATCTTCCTCATAATAAACTGGTAAACCATTTTCTAGCTTATATACTTCTGTTTCCTTTGTTAGTTCATATTTCTCGGGTTCTGAAGGAACTTTACTTAATATATAATTAATTTGTTGTGTTGTAGCTTGATTTAAATAATGGTATACAAACTGATGAAGGTCAGGGTATATTTCAACATTAGACGATTTATCATTTATTTCAAATGGAAAGGACGACGGTTCTGTAAATTCATATAAAACAGGATATGTACTTGTCTCTGCATTACTTTCATTATTGCATCGACTAAGAATAATTAAAGCACTAAATAGTAAAATGGAACTGTAAATCAACTTCCTCACTTATAATCCCCCATATTAGAGTTATTCATATCTTTACCTATTTCTTTACTAGTAAAGTAAAATCCTCCTATTAACTAAATTTAACCGAGATCTTGATATGGAGATAAACATATTCTTCTCCTCTTCTATAAATTTAAAGACTCTATTCCATCTTTTATAGCTATCCCTTCCTAGAATGCTGTTGTCTTTTTGGACAAAATAAAAAGGCCAATCATTTAACAAATTGGCCTTCTTGTCCTAAAATCTATTTCCTTTAAAAGTCCTCATTCACTAAATCTCCTACAACTGCCATAGCAGCTTTGCTACCCTCTGCAGCTGCAATAATCAATTGAGCAGGTGCAATGATTGAGTTATCACCACAAGCATAAACTCCAGCAATATTTGTACGGCCAGCCTTATCTGTTTCAATGCCACCCATACTATTCATACTACAGCCTAAAATTTGTGCTAACGGTGATGCTTGTTGCAAACCTGTTGTCACAAAACCTCCTGCTCTTTCAACTTCTCTTCCGCTCTTCAAAACAATACTTCTTAGATTTCCACCCTCTCCTTGGAAGTATTCTATCTCTTCATCTATCACTTCTATATCCTTCTTTGCTAATAAATGTCTTTGCTCATTTGAAAAGACTTTCTTTCCATTTGTACAAACAACAACATCCTTACTCCAATTAGAAATCATCTTTATCATATGGAGAGCCCGCTCATCTTCTGAAATGAAAACTAATGGACGATCTTTCAGTTCCCACCCATCACAAAACGGACAGCTGAACAAGCTTGTTCCATAATAATCGTGAATACCTTTAATACTAGGAAGGATATCTTTAAGACCAGTAGCAAGTATTACTTTTCTCGATTGATAAGTTAGGCCGTCACTTGTAAGAATAACAAAATGATTATTTTCCGTTTTTATATCAAACACTCTTTGATTTTTTATCGTTATATTTGGGTATTCTTTTAAATTCTCTAAAGCAATTCGTTTAAATTCGGCGGGTTTTATGTTATCTCTCGTAATAAAACCATGAGATTCTTGGGTAACAGCATTTCTTGGTTTGTTATCATCAAACAAAATTATCTTCTTTTTTGCTCTCCCTAGCACAAGTGAAGCATTTAATCCTGCTGGCCCTCCACCAACAACTACACAATCTAGTACCATGTTCCATTCCCTCCTATTAAATACTTTAAAGACTCTTAATATCCGTAATTATACTAAAAAAATTAATATAAATCAGCTGCAACTGTTTTTCCTTTATTTGTTTTTTCTATTTGTTTTGCAATATCAACGATATATTTGTTTGCCAGCTCTTCAGTCATGCTTTTCTCTGCATCTATCATTACATTTTCTATCAAACATTCACCATTTTTAGCATCTTCATGCTCGCGCGAACAGCTGAACAATGATGTTTTTCCTTCAATTGCCTGTATAACATCTAAAAAGGAAATTTCCTGCGTGGCGTTAATAATACTATAGCCTCCATTTACTCCAGGAGTTGATTCAATAAGACCTGCTTTCACTAATTTAGTTAAAATCTTGGAAAGATATGTTGGGGAAAGATCCTGGATTTTAGCCAATTGCTCTACTCCAACTAACTTTCCCTTTGGTATTAAGGATAAATATACCATTGTGTGCAAAGCGTAGTTAGTAGCTTTTGAATATTTCATAGTAAATCCCCTTAAAGTATATTAAAGACCTCTGATGTCTATAATTGATTTTAAACTAAAAAAGGATATATAACAAGTTATTTCTTCTTTCCCATTATTATTCCTGAACAATTAAAAATTTTATAAATTAAAGGTCATACTGAATAATTGTATTACTTTGTACCCGAACGGACAAAAGCGAAGCCCGTTCACAGTTTGAGCTTCGCTTTTTGTGTATTGTCAAAAATTCATTTCTTTTCTGGACTTCCTTCTGCTTCCGCAATATCACTGGCAAGATCGGCACGATCTAAATCAGCATGAAAAAATTCATCTGTCTGTGGAAGTCTTAAGTTCATATATTGTTTTTTGCATATACGGATTGTGACGTTTTCTATAGTAAAGTCGAAAACATGGCCTCCGCTGCTTCTGTCTTTATCAATAAAGTGTAAATGATAACCTGCAACTGCTATACCATTTGCATATTGAGGAGTACGGAATCCGGCTATGGTGCCTTCTATATTTTCAAAATTAAAGATTGGCTGTGTTTGGACAGCTTCAATCATTGGTACATATGGTTTGCTTTGAGCTTCCACAGTTCTAGTTTGGACTTTCTTAAACGCACCGTCCACCCTAATAGCATAAAAGACATTTTTGCTAGGAAGAATTTCATCTAATTCTTCTCCCAGTTCCTCTAATGTTAACGGGCGGTCGATACGATGAACCATTTCAGTCTCAAAGAAGGTCAGGGAACAAAACGGCGATTTGTCATTTTCGTTAACAGATGTTGCTGTTCCATCTGAGCGCAACCGGTAGAATTCTCCGTCAAAGCCGATTAATTCACCATCTAGTTTATTAAAAGTGCCAATGCCGAAATCCCCGTGTTCTGGAATTTCTCCTAAAGAAAAGTCTCCATCGTAAACACCATCCAGAAGTGCAGTCATCGTGGAAACTTGATAAACTTCCTGCTTTTGGTCTTGATCGTTTTTTATAATGTCAGCATGTAAAGATTTAACCATCTCCATGCATAATCACCTCTATTCTTAAATTCACGAACTTTCCATTCAGATTTAAGAATGCCAAAGTTCTTTCGCCAAAACTTGTTGTTTAAAATAATCCGGCCATTTTTGGTTAGCCAAGTCAATATTCTCACTATAGTCGATAGGAATATCAATAATAACAGGTCCTTCTTGCTTTAACCCCTCTTCTATTACTCTTGCAAGCTCTTTAGGAGAGTTTACCCTAAGCCCTGTTGCTCCAAAACTTTCAGCATATTTAATGATATCGACTTGGCCGAAGTCGACACATGAATTGCGGTTATACTTCATTTTTTGCTGGAAAGATACCATATCATATGAACTGTCATTCCAAACTAAATGAACAATGTTCGCTTTGACTCTAACGGCTGTTTCAATCTCCATGCTTGAGAAGAGGAAACCTCCATCTCCAGAAACGGAAACGACCTTTTCATCTGGATTCAAAAGGCTCGCTGCAATTGCCCATGGCAGAGCAACTCCGAGTGTTTGCATGCCATTACTTATTAGC
Source organism: Bacillus sp. (in: firmicutes) (assembly GCA_031179905.1). Classification (GTDB taxonomy): domain Bacteria; phylum Bacillota; class Bacilli; order Bacillales; family Cytobacillaceae; genus Niallia. Next base: position 6,823 of record JAPSHL010000107.1, read on the forward strand.
AGTTTGTTCGGCTGATATGCTCGGAAATGACGTGACATCCAAATACCATGAGAGCCAATATCACATGTTACAGTTACATCATCTGCAATTTGCCTTCTTAACTCATGAATTACGTTTAGAGGATGAGACAGACCTTGTTCTTGCAAGATTCGGGGTGCTTCCATTTCATTAAGAAGCTCTCTTAGTCGAGTAAGAAACTCCTTGTTTTCTTCATTAATGTCAGCTGGCCTACAAAACATCTCCATTTTGTCAACAGTAGCCGGGATGTCGCCAATCAATTCATGAACAGGCTGATAATAGTGATCAGCATCTGCCTGGATTTCATCTAAGTGAATAATCGAAGCTTTGTTTCTATTCCAAAACTTTGGATCATATTCGATAGGATCATAGCCGATTGATAGAATTAAATCTGCCTGTTCAATCAAAAGGTCGCCTGGCTGATTAGGAAAAAGCCCGATCCGCCCGTAATAATGAGGTTCAAGCTCTCTTGAAAGTACGCCTGCTCCTTGGTATGTCTCAACAAAAGGTATTTGGAGTGTGTGAAGTAATTTTCGTACAGCTTTGACAACTGCAGGTCTACTTCCTTTCATTCCAACTATGACAATAGGAAGTTTAGCAGTTTGAATGTTTGCGACAGCTGCTCGAATGCTGCTTTCTGCAGCTGCCCCGAGTGTTGGTGCCGAAAGTGGGGATAACGCTTCAACTGTCGTCTCTTCTGTGACAACATCTTGTGGAAAGCTGATAAACGCAGCTCCTGCCTGCCCTGATTTAGCTGCCCGAAATGCATTAGTCAGTGCTTCTGGAATGTTTTTTACATCTTGTACTTCCACACTATATTTTGTGACAGGTTTAAACAATGCTGCATTATCAAGTGATTGATGTGTGCGTTTTAATCTATCTGCTCTAATGACATTACCTGCAATCGCAACAACTGGATCCCCTTCTGTATTAGCAGTCAGTAAACCCGTTACAAGATTGGAAGCCCCAGGTCCTGATGTAACTAGGCATACTCCCGGTGTACCTGTCAGCCTGCCTACTGCAGCTGCCATAAATGCAGCATTTTGTTCATGCCTGCATAGAATTAATTCTGGGCCTCTGTCTTTGAGCACATCAAACACTGCATCTATTTTTGCTCCTGGTATTGCAAAAACATGTGTGACACCTTGAGCAATCAATGTGTCAACAATCAGCTCCGCTCCACGTCTTGTAATGATCGTTTTACCTTGAGAATCCATTCTTAGTTCACTCCTTAAAATTGAAATTCTATTTACAAGTTGGAATTTCATGATATGATTTACTATACATTTCACATGATATTTTTTCCAATATCCATTAAATGTGTTATTGATATGTTTTACGAATGAATCAGTAAGGTGGGGTTTACATAATGGAGCTAAGACACTTGCAGTATTTTCTAACAGTGGCAGAGGAGCTTCATTTCGGAAGGGCAGCTGCTAGACTTAATATGACGCAGCCTCCTCTCAGCCAACAAATAAAACAATTGGAGGAAGAATTAGGTTTTCCCTTGTTTCATCGCTCCAGTCGGGCTGTGGAGTTAACAACTGCCGGAAATGTATTTTCAGGGCAAATACGGTCAGTATTAAATCAATTGGACAGGGCAGTTGATACAGCACGCCATACAGCTAGAGGCGAACTTGGAAAGATCATTATCGGCTTTGTCGGGACTGCTACATACGAAATTTTGCCGCCGGCAATTAAGGAATTTAGATCTATTTTTCCGTCTATAGATATTGAGTTGCGCCAATTATCGGCACCAAATCAGCTCAGCGCGTTATTAAATGGCGACATTGACATTGGGTTTTCCCATCCGCCTGTAGCAAGCTGTGAACTTATCAGCAGAAGCGTGAAAAAAAGTGAATGTGTTATCGCCATCCCCAAAAATCATCCTTTAGCTGACAAACCAGCTGTTTCAATAACAGACATTAGTAAAGAACCGATCATCTCATTATCGAAAGAAGCATGGCCGTCTCTTTATGAGGATTTTATCCAATTATGCAATAAGCATGGATTTCAGCCGAATATTGTTCAAGAGTCCACCGAGTATCAGATGGTAATTGGATTAGTCACTGCAGGCATTGGAATTGCCGTTGTTCCAGACTCTGCTAAACGGTTATTTAATTTAGATGTTCTCTATAAAAAATTGGATCAGGAAGAACTTATAGCAGAATGGATTATTTCGTACCGCCGAGAAAATCATAATCCAGCTCTTTTTCATTTAGTCCATCATGTATTACAGCGCACAGACTTATTTTAGTTCCTCTAAAAACTCTCTTCTATAGTATAAAAAAGCTGCCAATCGGCAGCTGACAAAATTTAAAATGAAACCGTTCTCTACTTCGCTATCTTTATGTTTTGCTCCCATTATTTACATCACTTCCAATTATCGTACGATGAATGCGCTTTAAAAATTCTCTAATAATTCGGGAAAGACCATTGTTTGCGTTATAGAAGTATCCGAAAGAATATGTTTTATAGTGAGGATTTGCGAAGTTAATGATCACATATTTATCACTTCTTGATAAACCTGCATCTGTTTTAAAAGCATAGTCAAAGCCTATATTTATGGCTGTATTATTTTCAAGTGTGTGCCGTATTGTGTCCACATTATTTGTGGTGAACAGAATATCATAGGGAAGCGAGCTGAAACCCTTCATAAATTCCTTAATATATATATCATTGTAAAGAACTATCGGCTCGTTAATTAACATTTCTTCTGTAATAAGTGAATGTTGTGCCATTGGGGAGTTTTTATTAACAGCAACAACCATATGACCATCAAGCAGTTTTTTAAATACTAGATTCCGATACTTTTTCTCTTCTTTTTCTGTATAAGTGATAAAGCCAACATCCACTTCCCCTTCTAAAACTTTCTCAATAATATACTCTGTGCTGTTTTCATAGATTGATGCCTTTATACTCGGATATTCGCTTTTAATTTCAGATATTAAACCAACGAGTATTTCCATCGGCCCAGGATATGTTGCGATCTTAATTTCACCATTCATTGTATTTGTATACGCTTCTGCTTCATCTATAAACTCTTGTATTTTCTGTAAAACAGAACTCGCCTTCTCTACAAGTTTTTGTCCCTCTTCAGTCGGAATGGAACCTCTTCTAGAGCGATGAAAAATCATAATATTTAATTCTTTTTCAAGATTTTTAATAGATTGACTCAGCGCCGGCAGTGTTACATGCAGATTTTCGGCCGCCACCTTCAGCGAACCAGTTCGCGCTATTTCCACCATGTATTTTAATTGTTCAATATTCATTATTAGAATCCTCTTAATCTCTTTAGTTAAGCAGTCCTTAACCATAGTTAATATTAACTAAATTTATCATAAGTGAAACTAGTTGTATACTAATATCTGTAAAATAATAAATGAACATAAGGGGCTGTTATGTTTGAAGGCATTGAGATGGCATAACCAAAAAGACATTCGTTTAGAGGAAATAGACGAACCAACAGTAAAACGGGGCCAAGTAAAAATGAAGGTTAAATGGTGTGGAATTTGTGGCAGTGATCTTCACGAATATTCAGGCGGGCCTATTTTTATTCCCGTAGAGCAACCCCATCCACTGACAAATGAGGTTGCTCCTGTCACACTTGGTCATGAATTCTCTGGTGAGATTGTTGAAGTTGGAGAAGGTGTTACAAATTATCAAGTCGGCGACCGTGTCGTCGTTGAACCAATATTTGCTACATATGGACATCAAGGCGCATATAATCTTGATGAAAACATGGGATTCTTAGGTTTAGCCGGAGGCGGCGGCGGTCTTAGTGAGTATGTTGCTGTAGATGAAGAGCTTTTATTTAAATTACCAGATGATTTGTCATATGAACAAGGAGCTTTAGTTGAACCAGCAGCAGTGGCTCTTTATGCAGTACGTTCAAGCAGAATTAAAGCCGGCGACAAAGTAGCTGTATTCGGATGTGGACCAATCGGCTTACTTGTCATAGAAGCATTGAAAGCTGCAGGAGCTACCGATATTTTCGCTGTAGAGCTATCTCCAGAGAGACAAGCTAAAGCAGAGGAATTAGGAGCAATCATCATTGATCCATCTTTAGTTACAGATACAGTTACAGAGATTGCCCGCTTAACTGGCGGCGGTGTTGACGTATCATTTGAAGTAACAGGTGTACCAGTTGTTTTACGCCAGGCAATCCAGTCTACTGGAATTGGCGGAGAAACTATCATTGTCAGCATATGGGAAAAAGGCGCAGAAATTCTCCCAAATGATATTGTTATGAAAGAACGAACTGTCAAAGGAATAATTGGCTATCGTAATGTTTTTCCAGCAGTGTTGTCACTGATGCAAAAAGGATATTTCTCAGCAGAAAAACTCGTAACAAAAAAGATAGCTCTAGACAATGTAATTGAGGAAGGTTTTGAAAGCTTGATTAAAGAGAAAAATCAGGTGAAAATCTTAGTTAAATCAGAGCAATAATATACAGAAATAAAGCAGGCTGTCTAAACGACAGACTGCTTTATCATTATACTGTGAGTTCTATCAAGTTACCTTCTGGATCCTCCAGAACACTTTCATAATATCCATCTCCAGTAACACGAGGACCGTCCAAATGACGGCAGCAGTCATTTTTTAATATGGCTGTCAATTCATCAACCGCCACTCTGCTACCTAAAGAG
>JAPSHL010000342.1 GCA_031179905.1 Bacillus sp. (in: firmicutes)
TCAGCTTCAGCTGTTCTAATGTCGTCTGCAGTATCTTCTCTAGCTTTTCTCTTTGCAGGTTCGTTCCCTTTACTTGCCGATAATCCAGTTTCTGCAGCTCTAAAGCATCGCTTAAGGCGATGAAGTCCTGGAGCTCCTGAAGGGAAAAACCGAGAACATCCTTTGCGTTAGTAATTTTTTTTAATAGTGACACATGCTCTTCTGTATATAAACGATAACCTCCATCACTTCTCTGAGGGGAGGGAATTAATCCTATCTGCTCATAATAACGAATTGTCCGCTTTGTTAATCCGCTCATTTTTGCTACATCATCAATTTTCAGCAGTTCCATAGCATTTGCTCCTTTTAGATTATGCTCCAGTAAAGGCAGCATATATTGCGTGCGTAATATCTTATTAATAACTTTGGCATATTAAAAAGAAAAGAGCAAGTGTTTGAAGGTAAACATTAACGTTGACGTAAACGTTAATTAGGTCTATACTTTTACTGAATTATTAAATCGATTAATTTATAAAAAAGAAGGTTGATATTAATGAACAGGGAGTCTGTTACTTCGTTAGAAACACCAAACAAGCAGCCGCTAGTTATATGGGTGATCTTTTTTGCTACGATCATTTCTTTTATGGGACTTGGGCTGGTTGATCCAATTTTGCCGGCTATTGCCGTGCAATTGGATGCAACACCAAGCCAGGTGTCTTTATTGTTTTCTAGCTATAACTTAATCACAGGAATTGCGATGTTAATTACAGGAGTTGTTTCAAGTAGAATCGGAATAAAATGGACGCTTTTAACAGGAATCTTATTTACGATTGTATTCGCTGCTTTAGCTGGATCTTCGAGCGGCATCTGGCAGATTGTCGGTTTCCGCGGCGGCTGGGGCCTCGGGAATGCTTTATTCATCGCAACAGCATTGTCTGCTATCGTAGGATTGTCAACAGGTGGAACAGCGCGAGCGATTATTCTGTATGAGGCTGCAATTGGATTGGGGATTTCAGTAGGACCGCTTTTAGGCGGTGAATTGGGTTCAATTTCATGGAGAGGCCCTTTTTTCGGTGTAAGTATATTGATGATTATTGCGTTTTTAGCATTATTGCTGAAAATGCCTAAATTGGAAAAGCCGAAGGTGAAAAGCTCAGTATTAGATCCAATCAAGGCACTTAAATATCCTGGATTATTCCGCTTAGGTTTGACTGCCTTTTTATATAATGTTGGATTTTTTACCTTGATGGCCTATTCACCATTTGTGATGGAATTGGATGAACATGGTTTAGGATATGTCTTTTTAGGATGGGGATTATGTCTTGCTGTCACATCAGTCCTGATTGCGCCAAGGCTGCAAGAAAAATTCGGGACAATAAAATCGATGACTGTTATGCTGCTGTTATTTGCACTGACGCTTTTGGCAATGGGTATCTGGACAGACAGCAAGGAAGTGGTTATCGTAGCTGTTATTATGGCAGGTCTTTTCTTAGGAACAAATAATACACTAATTACAACAGCTGTAATGGAAGTTGCTCCCGTTGAAAGAGCAACAGCATCTGCAGCATACAGTTTTGTCCGCTTCTTTGGCGGTGCGGTTGGTCCATGGCTTGCGAATAAATTGGCAGAGGTGTACTCACCGCATGTACCGTTTATAGTAGGAGCGATTTTTGTTTTGCTGGCGATGGTAGTTGTTGGAACAGGCAGAAAACATCTTCATCATGTGGATCGGATTTCACATTAAAAAAAAGCAGACCATATGGTCTGCTTTTTATTTATCATCATCTTTATTCATAGCTGCCTTTAACAAATCGCCAAGGCTGTTACCGAAGCCCTCATCCTTTGTATATTTTTGGACAAGTTTGCGCTCTTCCCTTTTGCTGACTGTTTTTTTGCGGTCAGCAGCCTTTTCAACTACATTACATGACCGGCATTGGAAGTATGTTCCTGCTACTCCATTATGAATTTCCATTTTCTTATGGCATTGAGGGCAGCGCTTATTAGAAAGCTTAGGATCCTTCCGTTTGCTGAAGCTGCAATCTATGCTGGAGCAGACAAGAACCTTGCCGTTTTTTGTGTTTTTCTCTTTCAGGAAAGATCCGCATTCAGGACATTTTGAGCCAGTCAGATTTTGGATTTTATATGCTTTGTTGCTGTTTTTAATTTCCAAAATAAACTGCTTTGTCTGTTGCTTGATTTCTTCCATAAATTTATCTGGATTTGCTTTACCTTTTGCAATATCTTCTAATTTTTGCTCCCATTGTGCTGTCAGCTCAGGAGAGGTCAAGTCATCATTGACAAGTTCAAGGAGCTGTTTCCCCTTTTGGGTTGAATAGAAGCGGCCGTTTTGTCGTTCTACAACCTCTGTTGCGACAAGCCGTTCAATAATTTCTGCTCTAGTTGCAGGTGTGCCAAGACCAAATTTCTCCATTTTACCAAGAATATCAGCCTCACTATAGCGAAGTGGCGGCTCTGTCCATTTTTGTTCGCTTTTAACAGAGTCAATGCTGACTTCCTCACCTTGTTTCAAAGAGCCTAGCAGCGGGTTGTTTGAAGTTTTGGCACCTGTTAAAACTTTAAAGCCCTGCTCTATTACATTAGTATCGTGAATAACAAAGCTTTGACCATCAATTGTCAGTACTGTCGTAATAACCTCATATTTATGCTTTGGATAGAACAAACTTAAGAATCTTTTCACTATCAAATCATATAGCTTCTTTTCGTCTCCATCAAGCTTGTGAAGGAATACAGGCTGTTCTGTCGGAATGATTGCATGATGATCGGAGACCTTTTCATTATTAAAAATATTTGGTGCTTCCATTTTGCCTTTTTTAACAAGAAGCTTTTGGGTTTCTTCTTTATATGCCGCTGACACGCTTTGGAGTCTGTCAAACATCGTATCCTTCATGTCTGTTGTCAAATAACGGGAATCTGTCCTAGGATATGTCACTAATTTATGCTGTTCATACAGCTTTTGAAGGACATTTAATGTCTTTTTTGCTGAGAAGCTGAAAATCTTATTTGCATCCCGTTGAAGCTCTGTCAAATCATATGGGAGCGGGTGATTTTCTGTTTTCTCTTTGCGCGTCATAGAGACGACTTTTGCACGTTTATCTTT
>JAPSHL010000108.1 GCA_031179905.1 Bacillus sp. (in: firmicutes)
ATTTCAGGGTCAGCAGGTTTAGGAAGCTTATTTGCACAATCAAATGAGAGGGAAACTCCTGACTCTCTAGCGAAGCTAAGCTTCCCAATCAGAAATCCAGCAAGAACAGGATCTTGAACTTTATTCGTAACAAAGCCATTTTCCGTTTCCCGATGGTTAACCGTCTCACTCACATAATCAGCAAGTGTTTCATACTGTTCAGTACGGACAAGGCCAAGAATAACATGAAGTTTATTCATAAATTCATGGGCCTGAGCGCGGAGAGCATCAGCATAATTACGTACACCTGTCAGCTGTTCAGCCAAATGCTGGACCTCTGTTTTATCACGGAAAGTAGCGATAGCTCCCACAGGCTGATTTTCCACAACAACTGGTACCCGGTTCACTAAAATGGTTACCCCGTGCAGACTTTGTTGTTGGTCCAGCTCTGTTTCACCCGATTTTATAATGTGCGTTAACCGTGTCTCTGGCAAATACTCTTCAATATCCATTCCCATAGGGTCCCCTTCAAGACCAGCCTTTTTAAAAAGCTTACTAGCTGCCTTATTAACAAGAGTAATTCTTCCTTCCTGGTCAATGGCTATAATACCTTCACGCACAGACTGAAGCATAGAACTGCGCTCTTCTAGCAGTTTCGCAATAACAGACGGCTCAAGTCCTAAAAGGATTTTTTTAAAATACCTTGCCAGCACGACGGCACCGATTATTCCTATCAGAATTCCGATTAACGTCCCCAGAACAATTCCCATTCGCCCTTTATGGACAGCCTCGGTAACGCTTTTTAAAGAGATTCCTACAGCAGCTGCTCCTATTTGCTTGCCCTGTGAATTTTTTATTGGGGTAAATGCTCGCAAAGATTGTCCGAGAGTTCCCTTTGAAATGGAAACATACTCCTTTCCTTTAAGAACAGGACCCTCATCCCCTCCCAAGAAGTGCTTCCCCACTTTACTAGGCTCCGGATGGGATAACCGAATTCCTTTCATGTCCATAATGACAACAAAATTAACATTCGTTTTTTCCTTTATTTGATTAGAAAAAACTTGCAAATCTTTCTGCCTAGTATTTCCTTCAAGAGCCTCAATTACTTCTGGAGTAAGTGCCATCATTCTGGCAACATTAAGCGCCTTTTCTTTTTGTGTCCCTTCTACACTGGAAGTAATACTTTTGCTTATTAGCAAGTCAGTTATTCCAAGTGACGCCGCAACCACAATGCACACAAAAATAATGATGATGGCTTGTAAACTAAGTTTGCTCTTTTTCATAAACTCCTCCAAGTCTTATAGAATATTTAAGATATATGCAAAAATGCAAAAGACCGCTAAACTCACAATTAGCTTTAAGCAGTCTTTTTTATTCATCATTGAATTAGTAGTAAAATGACACACATAGTACTTTGTACGATTCATTAACAATGCAAATTTATTATTACAATAAGCGCTTTCACCTGAATAGATTGTATTTTTCCAATTATATTATAGTACTTGAAACTAGCAGGATGATTTATGTAATTAAAAAAAGTATTATTAACGCAAAAAACCCACTTCCTTAAAAAAGGAAGTGGGTTTTAATATATAGGATAAAATAGTTTCAGATGTTTGGCTTAAAAACGGCCTTACATCATGCCGCCCATTCCACCCATGCCGCCCATATCAGGCATTGCAGCAGAACCAGCTGGTTCTGGCTTGTCAGCAACTACTGCTTCTGTAGTCAGGAACATAGCAGCTACGCTTCCTGCGTTTTGAAGTGCAGAACGAGTAACTTTAGTTGGGTCAACGATACCTGTTTCGATCATGTTTACCCATTGACCGTTTGCAGCGTTGAATCCTGTTCCAACAGCTTCGTGTTTAAGGCGTTCAACGATTACTGATCCTTCAAGACCTGCATTGTGAGCGATTTGGCGAACTGGCTCTTCGATTGCACGAAGAACGATGTTGATACCAGTAGCTTCGTCGCCTTCTGCTTCGATAGACGCAACTTTGTTATATACGTTTAGAAGTGCAGTACCACCACCAGCTACAATACCTTCTTCCACTGCAGCACGAGTAGAGTTCAAAGCATCTTCAATGCGCAATTTGCGCTCTTTCAATTCTGTTTCAGTCGCAGCGCCGACTTTTACGACAGCAACTCCGCCTGCAAGCTTAGCAAGACGCTCTTGCAACTTCTCACGGTCGAATTCAGAAGTAGTTTCTTCTAATTGAGCACGGATTTGGTTGATGCGTGATGCGATGTTTGCTGAATCTCCAGCACCTTCTACAATTGTTGTGTTTTCTTTTGTAACCACAACTTTGGCTGCACGGCCTAATGATTCAATTGTTGCAGATTTAAGGTCTAAGCCAAGATCTTCTGTGATTACTTCCCCGCCAGTCAATACAGCGATATCTTCTAACATTGCTTTACGGCGATCACCGAAGCCTGGAGCTTTAACAGCAACAGCAGTGAAAGTTCCGCGAAGTTTGTTCACTACTAATGTAGCATTTGCTTCACCTTCAACATCTTCTGCCACGATCAATAATGGTTTGCCTTGTTGAACAACTTGTTCAAGCACTGGCAGGATTTCTTGGATGTTAGAAATCTTCTTATCAGTGATTAAGATGTATGGGTTTTCGAGAACAGCTTCCATTTTGTCTGAATCAGTTACCATGTAAGGAGATACATATCCGCGGTCGAATTGCATACCTTCTACTACATCTAATTCAGTTGTGAAGCCTTTAGATTCTTCGATTGTGATAACACCGTCGTTACCAACACGCTCCATTGCTTCTGCAATCAATTGACCTACTTCTTCATCAGCAGCAGAAATAGCAGCTACTTGTGCGATAGAAGCTTTGCCTTCGATTGGTTTTGAGATAGCCTTCAACTCTTCGATAGCTGTTGCGATCGCTTTGTCCATCCCTTTACGGATGCCCATTGGGTTTGCACCAGCAGTTACGTTTTTAAGACCTTCACGGATCATCGCTTGTGCCAATACTGTAGCAGTTGTTGTTCCGTCTCCAGCTACGTCATTTGTTTTACTTGCAACTTCGGCTACAAGTTTTGCACCCATGTTTTCAAATGCATCTTCCAACTCGATTTCTTTTGCGATAGTAACACCGTCGTTTGTGATTAGCGGTGAACCATATTTCTTTTCAAGCACAACATTGCGTCCTTTAGGTCCAAGTGTTACTTTAACAGCATCAGCAAGTGCATCTACACCGCGAAGCATGGAGCGGCGAGCTTCTTCACTAAATTTAATATCTTTAGCCATTTTGAAAAACCTCCTCAAGATTTATGTTTTTTCTTATATATTAATATCTGATTATTGTACGATTGCCAAAATGTCGTTTTCGCGTAAAATTAAATATTCTTTCCCTTCATATTTAACTTCAGTTCCAGAATATTTTGAGAAGATAATTACATCATCAACAGATACATCAAGTGCGGCACGCTCTCCGTTATCAAGAACACGGCCGTTTCCAACTGCTACTACTTTACCTTCTTGTGGCTTTTCCTTAGCAGAGTCAGGCAGCACGATGCCACTTGCAGTTTTTTCTTCTGTTTCAACAAGCTCAATAACAATACGATCTCCTAATGGCTTTAACAAGTGAAACAACCTCCTCATATTATATGTAAATTTATCACTATTAGCACTCGTCACTCTTGAGTGCTAACACAATTATTATATTAATTAATCTTTTTATAATTTGCAAGAGACAAGCATTATATTTTTCAAAAAATTATCCCTTGCCTTTGCAAAGGCCTTTAAGAAGTATACACTCTTTCTTCGACTTTATTCATAAATTCTCCTCTTTTTTAATGTGTTCTATTTGAAAGAAGCAAGCACTTATTAGTAGAATAAAGAGTATGTGTATTACTCATTCTTATCTTTATTTGTGCAAAAGGCAGTATTTACCTTATGCGAAGAATACTAATGCTCTGAATTTTATATGCTTATTCTATATATTAGAATGTTGAAAAGGGGTAAGATATCTTGAAAAAAGAATATTGGATTATTGTAATATCTTATATTGCCATGCAATTATCTACATTAATTGGTGTTCCCATTGTCATGTTTTTCGGAAAGCTGCTCGGGTATGACTCAGCAAACCTCGGCATTGCCTCCGTTGTTATTTGGCTGATTTTCAGTTTCCTGTTGACATTGCTCGTCGTTCTCTTCCTGCTCCGCCACGAGATGAAAAATCCACTTCGCGAAAATTCCGCGAGCATTCCTGCAAGTATCGGCTGGGCAGTAGCAGGTATCTTTCTTTCCTTAGTTGCTCAGAGCATTGCCGGCTCAATCGAAATGGCTTTAGGAATTGAACAAGAATCAGAAAATACGCAGCAGCTTATGACCTTTGTTGAGTATTCTCCGCTTGTGATCGTTGTCATCAGCGTTGTCGGTCCAATCTTAGAGGAAATCATTTTTCGAAAAATCATATTCGGGGCACTCTATAAACGATTAGGCTTTTTCCTGTCTGCATTGATCAGCTCTCTTGTCTTTGCAGCAGCCCATATGGAATTTGTACATATCTTGCTGTACGCAAGCATGGGTTTCACCTTTGCTTTCCTTTATGTTAGAACAAAAAGAATCTGGGTTCCAATTCTTGCTCACGTTTCAATGAACACACTAGTCGTCATCATCCAGTTTAATCTGGATGCCATTCAGGAGTGGCAGCAGAATATGGAGAACATTTCACAATTTATTGGAGGATTTTTATGAGGAAATCAGCATTACTCTCTGGAATACTATATTTAATACTCGGTGCTTTATTTACCTATTTTGCCGTTCAATCTGTCCGTGACCATGGCTGGGGCTTCTATTCCTATATTCTTGTCATATTGGCAACATTTGATATGGGAACTGGAATTCGCCTCATTTCCTTCCATTTCCTTATTAAAAGGGCGGCCCGCAAAAATCAGGAGAGATAATGCCATATAATAAAAAAAGCAATTATAAATGGATGCATTTATAATTGCTTTTTTTGTGGCTTATTCCTCTTCCACTTCAATTGGTGTCGGATAGTGTTTAAGGAAATAGACAAGAGATTGCAGTTCAACTGCCAAATCAATATGATGAATTCGAACACTGGCAGGCACCGTCAAACGGGCTGGCGTGAAGTTCAAAATTCCTTTAATGGAAGAATCGATTAGACGATCTGTAATCGTTTGGGCAACTGCTGCAGGAACAGTTAAGATGGCAACCTGGATATCATGCTCTAATATGACCTTCTCCAGTTCATCCATATGATGGATGGCTACCTCGCCAATAGACGTTCCTACTTTATCTTCTGCAATATCAAAGGCTACTTCTATTTTTGTATTGTTGTTTTTCAAGAAGTTATAGTTTAAGAAGGCAACCCCTAAATTACCCACACCAATCAGGGCAACTTTCGTCAGCTCATCTTGGTCTAATGTCTTCCGGAAAAAGGAAAGCAGGTAATTTACATTATATCCGTAACCCTTCTTTCCTAATGCTCCAAAATACGAGAAGTCCCTTCTGATGGTAGCTGAATCTACCTTAACTGCCTCGCTTAATTCGGCAGATGAAACCCTTTGTTTCCCTGAGGAATGTAAATTTTTTAAGAAGCGATAATATAAAGGCAACCGTTTAGCAGTAGCTTGCGGTATCTTCATTATCTCATTGCTCATTGAAATCCCCTACCTGTAATTAATAATTCCTGTTAAGATTAACTTCTTTTGTACAGACCATTGATTCCGCCTGATTTCTCAAGCAAGTATGTTTCGCCAATGATCATACCTTTATCGATGCTTTTACACATATCATAAATCGTTAATGCCGTGATGGATGCAGCAGTCAATGCTTCCATTTCCACTCCTGTGCTCCCAACTGTCTTTGCTGATACCTCAATTACTAAACGGTAAGCTTCTTGTCCTTCTTCTTCCCAACGAAAGGAAATATCGGCCCCTTTCAAAGAGATGGGATGGCACATGGGTATTAAGTCAGATGTTTTTTTTGCTGCCATAATGCCTGCTACTTGGGCAACAGCTAAAACATCTCCTTTTTTAATCTTATTATTAATAATGCTGTTGTATATATGTTTATTTACTAAAATGCTTGAATGAGCAACTGCTGTGCGAGTGGTTTCGCTTTTTTCGCTTATATCAACCATTTTCGCCCTGCCCTCATCATTAAAGTGTGTAAAACCCTTCATTTTTAACACCTCTAAGCAAATCATACACTATTTTCCTTCTAAAGTGTATCATTAAAGAATTTTCGATGCCTTGGACTGCCTTTATTGCGGATTCCCTTATATTTAAGTTACACTTGAAATACATACATTCTGAGGTGAATTACGTAATGATACTTTTACAAGTGAATCAGCTTTCCAAGTACTTTGGAGCTGAAATTATCTTATCCAATATAAAATTAGAAGTACAAACAAGAGATAGAATCGCATTAGTAGGGAGAAATGGCACCGGAAAATCTACACTGCTAAAGATGATCGCTGGCCACCTATCATACGATGCTGGGGAAATCATTAAACCGAAAAATGTCGAAATTGGTTATCTAGCCCAGAATACAGGACTGGAATCGAATCTTTCCATCTGGGACGAGATGCTCACTGTATTTAAAAACCTCCAGCAACAGGAGGCAGAGTTGAGAAAATTGGAACAGCAAATGGCAGACCCCGATATTAGTAGCCACCCGGAAAGGTTTGAAAAGATATTGAAAGAATATGATACTCTTCAATATAACTTTAAGGAAAATGGCGGTTACCAATATGAAGCTGATATCCGTTCGGTTCTTCATGGTCTAAACTTCGGTTCTTTTGATTACAGTACAAAAATATCGACATTGAGCGGTGGACAAAAGACAAGGCTTGCCTTAGCAAAGCTTTTGCTGACAACTCCCGAAATTTTGATTCTGGATGAACCTACAAACCACCTGGACATTGAAACACTGTCATGGCTTGAGCAATATTTGCAAGGATATGATGGTGCCGTCTTGATTGTTTCCCATGACCGTTATTTCCTGGATAAAGTCGTAACCCAAATATATGAGCTTTCAAGAACCAATATTCAGAAGTTCATTGGGAATTACAGCTCTTACCTTGAGCAAAAAGCAGAGAATTATGAAAGAGATATGAAGGTTTATGAAAAACAGCAGGAAGAGATTGCAAAACTAGAGACATTCATTCAAAAAAATCTGGCGCGAGCATCCACTACAAAAAGGGCTCAAAGCAGAAGAAAAACACTGGATCGGATGGAACGCCTTGATCGTCCTGATGGTGATGAAAAGTCCGCTTCATTTGGATTTCAAATAGAGAAGCAAACTGGCAACGATGTGTTAAAGGTGCAGGATCTTGCTATTGGTTATGAAGGAAATACTGTTTCTGAGCATATCTCCTTCCAGTTAATCAGGGGTGACAGTGTTGCTTTAGTTGGACCTAACGGTGTCGGTAAATCAACATTACTAAAAACAATTATCTCAAAAATAGACAAGCATGCAGGATCCACAGCCTGGGGAACGAATGTTATGGTTGGCTATTATGATCAAGAACAGGCAGAACTTCATTCTAACAAAAGAGTATTAAATGAATTATGGGATGAGTTTCCATTAAGGCCTGAAAAAGAAATTAGGACCGTGTTAGGCAATTTTCTTTTCTCAGGTGACGATGTTCTGAAGATTGTCAATTCATTGAGCGGCGGTGAAAAAGCTAGACTTGCCCTTGCCAAGCTTATGATGGAAAAGCCAAATGTTCTTATTTTAGATGAGCCGACAAACCATCTTGATTTAGACAGCAAAGAAGTGCTGGAAAATGCTCTAATTGATTATCCCGGCACGCTATTATTTGTTTCCCATGACCGTTATTTCATCAACCGGATTGCAACTAAGGTAATTGAACTTCAGCAGGAAGGTTCCACTGAGTATCTTGGAGACTATGACTATTATGTTGAGAAGAAACTTGAACAAGAAGAGCTGCTTGCATTAGAAACTGCTGTATCGAATTCAGCTCCCACTGTTGATAACACAGAAAAAACATCATACCAACAAGATAAGGAAGCCAAGAAAGCTGAACGGCAGAGAATGCGTAGAATTGAAGAAATCGAAAAAACGATTGAAAGCTTAGAACAAAAAGTAGTAGAGCATGAGGATAAGCTCTGCGAGCCTGACATTTTCCAAGACCATGAAAAGGTGTTTGCATTGAATAAAGAATTAGAAGAATTCAAGGGCAAAATTGATGAGCTTATGGACGAGTGGACAGAATTATCAGATAAGTAAAAAGTACTGGGCAATGAATTGCCCAGTACTTTTTTTTCCACATTATTATCCACATAAAAAAAGTTATTATATTAGCTTTCCACAGGTTTATACACATTATCCACAATTTATCCTGTAATTACTCACATTATCCACAAACTTGTGGACAATTTTGTTTATATCATAAAATAAAATCCCTGTAATTAAACAGGGATTTAGACCTATACTTGTTCTAGTTATGGATAGTGATATCTAAACCAGGATTCCCATTTAAATCTAATAGAGCCCTTTGTCCCTTCTGATAGAAAACCGTTCCTGCAGCAGCAATCATCGCAGCATTATCAGTACAAAGGGATAATGGAGGTATTGTCAATTTGATATCCTTTAGCCCAGAAAATTTCTGTTCTAATTCGGCTCTTAATCCTTTATTTGCTGCTACTCCGCCAGCAAGGACAACTTGTTTTACTTTATATTCCTTAACAGCCGCTAAGGTTTTCGTCGTTAACACATCAATAACGCTCGCCTGGAAACTTGCAGCCAAATCTTCTGGCTTAATGGTTTCCCCTCTCTGCTCAGCATTATGAACAGTGTTGATAACTGCGGATTTCAAGCCGCTAAAACTGAAATCATAACTGCCTTCAAGCCAAGCACGCGGGAGTTTTATTGATGCTTCTCCTTTATGAGCGAGCCTGTCAATATGAGGTCCCCCTGGGTACGGCAGCTTTAGCGTTCTTGCCACCTTGTCATACGCTTCTCCTGCTGCGTCATCCCTTGTTTCACCAATCACCTCAAAATGACCGTGTTCCCTCATATATACGAGCTCAGTATGTCCGCCAGATACTACTAAAGCTAACAGCGGAAATTCCAGCTTATCCACAAGCTGATTCGCATAAATATGTCCTGCTATATGATGCACGCCAACAAGAGGAATGCCATGTGCAAAGCTGATTGCCTTAGCAGCGTTGACACCTACAAGCAAAGCACCTACAAGACCAGGTCCTTCTGTAACAGCAATTGCATCTAAATCTTCATAAGAAACATCAGCCGTACGTAATGCTTCCTCAATAACTAATGTTATTTGCTCAACATGATGCCTTGAAGCAATTTCAGGGACTACCCCGCCAAATCTTTTATGGCTCTCAATTTGTGAAGCAACAACATTTGATAAGATTTCTGTTCCATTTTTAACGATGGATACAGCTGTTTCATCACAGCTTGTTTCCATTCCCATTATTAATACATCTTTTATCATTATATTTTCACCCACATTACTAAAGCATCTTCTTGATTATCAGTATAATAATTCTTTCTTATGGCACCACTTTGGAAACCAAGCTTTTTATACAAGTTTTGAGCAACCATGTTTGTCATTCTTACTTCCAGCGTCATGGACTTGGCTCCAAGCTTCTTTACCTCTTCCATCATCGTTTTTAATAGTTTTTCACCAAGCTTTTGGCCCCTGAAATCAGGTAATATAGCGATGTTTGTTATATGAACCTCATCTATGACAACCCATGCACCAATATAACCAACCAATTGTTCACCACGTTCTATAACTAAATACTTTGCGAAGCGGTTCTGTGTCAGTTCATTAAAAAAGGCATCTTTACTCCAGGGCGTGCTAAAAGAAAGTGTCTCAATTGCATGTACCTTTTCTATATCCCCAATCGTCATATCTCGAAAAAGATAATCCTCCATGATATCTACTCTTCCTTTTGCTCTTTATTATTCTCCTTAAGCCAATTTGCCTCTGCCTCTGCCAAACGAATATAATTCGGAATGAACGGATGAACTTCTTCTTCCTCTCTCATTTGACCCAATCTAGCCAACACTGATGGTCTTGGATTAAAATCAGCATGATCAGCAAATACAGCAATATCTTTTAATTCTGCTTCGAGCAAATCTTTATGGATAGACAGATCATTTCCTGTAAACAAAACCTTGCCCTGCTCATCTCTTAACCGGCTTACCCAATCCTTTGTCAGAATAAGCTGGTCTTTCTCCAGCTGTTCTCCATCTCCACCTGTAAATCTGTACAGCCCTGTATAGATTTGACCCCTTCTCGCATCAAATAATGGACTTACACTGCCGGGAAAATATCGGCCTGCACTTGCTGCCAGTACCTCCAGGCTTGAAACACCGACTAGAGGAATATTCAATGTCCAAGCAAGTGTTTTTGCAATCGTCACACCTATACGCACACCTGTATAAGACCCTGGGCCTTTTGCTACCACTATTTTAGTTAAATCACTTGGTTTTATATCACATTCATTCATCAGCATCTCAATTGCCGGCATCGCCCTGACAGAATGATTCTTTTTCAAATTGGTAATATATTCTCCAATAACTTTTTCATGGTCCATTATGGCTATGCCCAATATAAGATTGGAAGTATCAATAGCTAGTATTTTCATTTCATTAACTCCTTACATACATGCACATATCTAGACCCAAATGGGGTGAGCACAATTTCTCTTTCTGTTTCACTTTTATAATGGAGACTTATTTTCAAGAATTCTTCAGGCAGCTGTTCTCCTATTAAGTGTGCCCACTCTACAACTGTAACCCCGTTGCCATGAAAATACTCATCAAATCCAAGATCTTCAAAAGCATCCTCTACACGATAAACATCCATATGGTACAGAGGAAGTCTGCCCATATACTCCTTAATAATGGTAAAGGTCGGGCTGTTTACTGTTTTTGTTATGCCAAGCCCCTTTGCAAGTCCTTTTGTAAAGGTTGTTTTTCCTGCACCTAAGTCCCCTTCTAATGTAAGTACATCACCTTGATCTAATAACTCAGCAAGTCTTTCTGCAAAAGTCATTGTCTCATCGGCATTATTTGTTGTCCACTTAAATTTATCCATTAAACTCACCCAGTTTGTTCAATATTATTTTTAGCCTATCTTATATTATATAGATAGTGGCAGTACTTTCCTAATAAATACAGTATGTTTCTTTTTCTAAAAAAAAATCCTTAGGTTTGACCCTAAGGATTTTTTGCTTTGATTGCGGGGACAGGATTTGAACCTGCGACCTTCGGGTTATGAGCCCGACGAGCTACCAGACTGCTCCACCCCGCGACGTTAATATAATATAAAATAAATATGCCTGGCGACGTCCTACTCTCACAGGAGGAGAACCTCCAACTACCATCGGCGCTGAGAAGCTTAACTTCCGTGTTCGGTATGGGAACGGGTGTGACCTTCTCGCTATCGCCACCAGACTATTTAA
>JAPSHL010000109.1 GCA_031179905.1 Bacillus sp. (in: firmicutes)
CAAATCACGACTTGTTTGAGGTATTATTAGAGCAATTAAACTATTTATCAAATAACAAAAAAGCAGAAGCAATAATAGGCAGTACAGATGAAGTGCAGGCTGTCTATCGGATGACTACACCTGAAATACTGTTGTCTAACGGTGCTTCTATAATGCGAAAGAAGTGATTAAATTTGCCAATTAAATTCGATATCTGCAACAGATTAGCTGAGAAGAGTAATCCTAGCAACCTGGAGATTTGTTAAAAAGCGTCATTTGAAGAGTCTTTAATCTCCTCTTTTTATGTTAGAAATTTACGCAAATTCATATATAATTAACGGATAAAATACAAAAACAAAAGATTAGGAGATTTATTATGAATTGGAAAATAAAAACTTTTAATGAGCTGTCAAATGTGGAACTTTATACGATTTTGAACGAAAGAACAGCTGTTTTTGTTGTCGAGCAGAACTGTCCTTATTTAGAAGTGGATGGGAAAGATATAGAATCTTATCATTTGTTCGCAGAAAAAGAAGGAGAAATTGTTGTTTATGCCAGACTCCTGCCAGCTGGAATTTCTTATACACAAGCATCAATTGGCAGAGTACTCGTAAAAAAAGATTACAGAGGACAGGGCCATGCTCAAGACTTGCTTAACAAAGCGATTGCATTTATTCATGATGAATTAAAAGAGCCAGCGATTAAGATACAGGCTCAGAGCCATTTAGAAAAGTTTTACGCTTCCTTCGGTTTTAAGTCTATTTCAAGTGAATACTTAGAGGACGATATTCCCCATATCGATATGCTGCTCACTTTTTCTTAAGGTTGATGAAGGGAGAGTGGGGAAAGTGAATCACCAGCAGCTTGATGGCTATTTGCGAAGTCTGGACTATATTGAAGAACTTCAAATCAAAACAGGAAAAAATGTCAATGACTTTGATGGACATGAATTACATATAGAAAACGGTGAAGCAATCCCAAGAATGCGGGAAGAATATTTTTTTCACAGAGGTCCAATCTTTATTAATAAACATCACCGCTATGCGGACATGCCTGTGCATATGCATTCCTTTATTGAAATCAATTATGTGTATTCAGGTACATGCAGACAAAACATTAACGGCGAAGAAATACTTCTGACGAAAGGACAAGTATGCCTTCTTGATACGGATGTTCCACATAGTATACCTGCACTCGGCGAGGATGATATCCTCGTCAATATTATTATGAAGAAGGACACCTTTTCGACTGCTTTCTGGTCCCAATTTACAGGGAAGGGAGTCGTTTCTGAGTTTTTGCTGAATGCTATTACTGAGAATCAGCTACATGACAGGTACATCCTGTTTCATTCAGAGCATCATGACGAACTGCAGTATACGATTAAGAAAATGCTATGGGAGTTCTTTTTTCCTTCAGATTATTCAACAGATATTATAAATGCTTTGCTGCCTGTAATGTTTATTGAACTGATGCGAATCTATCAACTTGATAAAAACTTCGAAACGTATGAAAAAATCGGTCGTACTAATATGATGGAAATTCTCCATTATATTGAAAAAAATTATAAGGATTGCACATTAACCTCACTTGCGAAAGTGTTTAACTTTAATCCGAACTATCTTGGCAATATGCTGAAGATGCGAACAGGCAAGACTTTTATTGAACTGCTTCAGTCACAGAGGATGGTCAGGGCATCAGTCCTATTAAAAAACACATCTAAAAGTATTGCTGATATTGCTTATGAAATCGGATATGAGAGCAGCAGCTTCTTTCATCGCAAATTTAAGGAGCATTATAATTGCACCCCATATCAATATCGGAAGAATGATCAATAAATTTGTTCAGATCTCATCTGTAAAAAGAGCATATTTTATCTGTAAACCGTTTATTGTATCCGTATTCAGAAAGCGTTTTAATAAGTGTTAGAACTAGTTCGACTTTTTGGATCACGGGAGGGAATTATGATGAACGGAGCAGTAAGTGTATGGCGTCAGCGTATTGGCTATGGCGCTGCGGATTTTTCTTGTAATCTCGTTTGGCAGATGATTGGTTTATATTTAATGTTTTATTATACAGATGTTGTCGGAATTGCAGCAGCACAAGTAAGCTTGCTGTTTTTGCTGACAAGAATAATTGATGGCGTTGCCGATGTATTGATGGGAATCATCATTGATAAGACAAACACAAAATGGGGGAAATCAAGGCCATATTTTCTATACGGAGCAATTCCTTTTGCCTTGCTAGGGATACTGGCATTTTATGTGCCAGATGTCGGCGCTGCTTCTAAATTGCTATATGCTTATATAACGTATACAGGTCTTTCGATTGCTTATACGATGGTAAATATACCACTGGCGTCCATATTGCCAAGCATGACAAGTGATCCGCAGGAGAGAACAATGCTAGCGACAGTCCGGATTATCTTTGCACTGGTCGGCTCAACGGCTGTCAGTGTGTTGACAATGCCGATGGTAAACAGTCTTGGCAATGGTTCCCAAGCAAAAGGCTTCTTTTGGACTATGGTGATTTTTTCTGTAATCGCTTGCTTTTTATTCTTCTATACCTTCCGCAACGTGCGCGAGAAGGTAGTTGTACAAGCAGAAAAAACAACTGTAAAACAAGCATTATCGACATTGAAAGGCAATAAGCCATACTATGTTTTTGCTGTTAATATTTTGTTCATGTGGGGTGCATACTTCTTTCAGCAAGGAGCTCTCATCTATTATCTAACTTATAATTTAGATCGTGCAGACCTTGTTGCCCTAATTGCAGGTATCGGCTCCTTCGTGCCAATTGTCGGCACGAT
Source organism: Bacillus sp. (in: firmicutes) (assembly GCA_031179905.1). GTDB lineage: Bacteria > Bacillota > Bacilli > Bacillales > Cytobacillaceae > Niallia. The sequence goes on from JAPSHL010000109.1 coordinate 2,786, forward strand.
TTTAACACCGATTATTGCAAAAAAAATGTATAAGCGCACACTATTTATGATATCAAGTGCTGTTAATTTAGCAGGACTTTTCATCATGCTGGCAGCAGGCGGAAATATCTCTATTCTTATTGCTGGTGCTGTTGTTTCAGCGATTGGTCATGGAGCACGGCAAAGCATCTACTTTTCCATGCAGGCAGACCCTGTGGACTATGGGGAGTGGAAAACAGGCATCAATGCTGCAGGAATTCTGTCTGCATTGAACGGCTTCATCGGAAAGGTAACGATGGCAATTGCCGGCGCGGTATTCGGAATGATGCTGACATGGGGAAATTATATTCCGAATGAATCACAGACGAAAGAAGCATTACTGGCGATTAAAATGGGGTACCTCATCATTCCGGCAGTATGTGTGATTATCTCTATGATTATAATGCGGTTTTATAATCTAGACAAAATCTATCCGCAAATCCGAGCCGAAATCGATGCTCGCATCAAGACGCAAACAGAGGAGAAAGCAGTATGAACATCCAAAAAATCGAGGACCAAGTGATTATTCGCAACGCAGCATTTGAAGAGACAGCGGATAAGTTTAAACCAAACCTTATCGAAACAGTGATTTACCCAGAAGCAATTGTGACTGTCAAAGCAGATGCGAACATAATTCACGGGTGGAAAACTGAATTTTTCGCACCAATTAGCACGCTTTTGGAAACAGATTATGGCAAAAATGAGTCCTTTATCCTGGATTTTGGCAATCATCATGTAGGATATATCTCGTTCGATGTTCGTCCTGTCGGAAGTCCTCCGGATGCTCCGCTGAAGTTGCGACTGACAATTGGCGAAATGCCTGTTGAAATGGCAGAGCCATTCGCAGATTATGACGGCTGGCTAAGCAGCTCATGGCTGCAGGATGAAACAGTTTATGTGGATGTTCTCCCAGGTACTATTTTCCTTCCGCGGAGATACAGCTTTCGATATGTTAAGTTTGAAGTTTTAGAAACATCGCCAAAATATCGCATTGCATTTGAGAATGTGGAATGCAGGGCGGTCACATCTGCTAATGAAGTAGTAGCATGTGTACCTCATGAAGATCAGCAGTTAAAAAGAATAGATGAAATCAGCATAAAGACACTCGCCGATTGTATGCAGGATATATTTGAGGACGGTCCAAAACGGGACCGCCGCCTTTGGCTTGGGGATTTACGCTTGCAGGCCCTCGCAAACTATGAAACTTTTCAAACAAATGACCTGGTGAAACGCTGCCTGTATTTATTCGCAGCAGTTCCTGATAAGCATGGCCGTGTTGCTGCGAATGTTTTTGTCTCACCAAATCTGATTGCAGATGACACATATTTATTCGATTATTCGTTGTTTTTCCTGTCAACACTTAGTGATTACTACACCGTCACCAAAGATTCAGCCACATTGCAAGAACTTTGGCCGACTGCTTACAGACAGTTAGAGATCGCTCTCGAGCGTTTAGATGAAAATGATATTCTTCAAGATTCTCTAGACTGGTGGTCGTTCATCGACTGGCAAGATGGCTTGAACAAGCAAGCTCCATCCCAAGGAGTGCTCATCTATGTGATGAAACAGGCAATTGAACTTGGAGGCATACTCCAAGTGAGGGAGACGGAGTATTTAAAGTCCCGGCTCAATGAGGTTATTGCGGCAACAAAAGAGCATCTATGGGATGAACAGGAGCAGTTTTTTGTAAGCGGGCAAGACCGCCAAGTTTCATGGGCCAGCCAAATTTGGATGGTGCTTGCAGGTGTTCTCCCCCAGCAAGCAAATAGACAGCTCCTCGATCGTTTATTTGAAGTAAACCCGCCGGTCGGTATCGCGACCCCATATATGTACCACCATTTAGTCGAAGCCTTGTTGACTGCCGGTGATAAAAACAAGGCCATTATAGAAATGAAAAAATATTGGGGAGGCATGATAAACGATGGAGCAGATACCTTCTGGGAATTATACAATCCAGGTGATAAGAAATTCTCCCCATATGGAAGTTATTTAATTAACAGCTACTGTCATGCATGGAGCTGCACCCCAACTTATTTAATACGGAAATATAATCTATAAGGGAAAAGGAGGCAATCAAAAAGTGATTGTCTCTTTTTCTTATAAAATAGTATTTCCGCTATTTCAATAATATGGTAACGTAGTATATGTGAAAATATAGAAGGTGAGGAAAAGCATGCATCAAGACTGGCGGTTAATATGGCGTTTTTTAGGCATATCTTTTTATGTAGTATTTTATTTTGCATGTGTATTTATCATTAATGTTGATCAATCTTCCTACAGCATTGTCAGCGTTCCAGTTGTTTTGCTGCCGATAATGCTGATTTGGATTACTGGATTAAAGAGGAGAAACGGACAGTTAACCTTCAAAAACAGCAAGTCCCTTCTGCTATTTTCCATTCTGCCAATAATTTGTTTGTGTATGTTAGGTGAAAATGAATACAAATCTAACTTTACGACCGACAAATGGCTTAAAAATGAGTCGGAAAGAACCTATATGATTGATGATTTATTAAAGAACCATCCATTAGAAAGCAAAACTCAGCAGGAAATCATCGCCATGTTAGGAGACAATATAGAAATGAATTATTTTAAAGATGAAAATAATATCGTTTATTACCTTGGGGATGAACGTGGACTTATCTCCGTCGACAGCGAATGGCTCATTATCCATTTAGATGACAATAAAGTTGTTGATAAGGTGGAGGTTGTCACGGACTAATTTTAAGAAATATAGGTTAAGTACTGATGGTTCTAATAATAGCTTCCTATCTAATTAGTACAAAACGAAAATATCCTTATAGTTAAGAAGCGATAACCAACTAATGAAGGTGAATGGGATGAATAAGATCAACGAACTAGAACTGGAAGAATTAGAGAATGAACAATCTATCGGGCACAAGGAAACTCGCGAAAACTCGCAGAAAAGGAAACGAGTTAAGCAAATATTTAAATGGGTTCTGCTTAGTATCGGAATAGCCGCATTAATTGTGGCTATTTTCGGAGGGTATAAGCTGTATAAGGTTATGTATGCTAATAAGTATACGGACGGGGCTGTGGAATCGAAAAGCGAATCAGAACAACTTGACTACTACGTGGAGCCGACTAACAGTCCAGAACCTGAGATTAAAGCGGGTATGATGCCAAAGGATGAATGGCATCAAGATAAAGTTATTCATACTATGCACTTAATGACACACCAAAAAATAATCGCTGATACTAAATGGGGAGCAGTAGAAATGACTCCAGAGCGAGTAGCAGTTCTTTATAAGTATGTCCAGGATACAGATAAAAATGATTTCGAGCATAAGGATACATTACTCGCCATTCTAGAAAAGTGGAAAGCTGGCAATTTTAGCAGTGTTGACGATGACCATAATATTTTATGGGGATTGCATGACGGTACAAAGGGAGAGGCAACAGGAATTTTTACAAAGGAGCAAGAAAGGGATTTTGTTGAACGGGTTTTTTAAACCAGAAGTAACCAGGTCTTCTATTTGCTTTTTTATGAAGTAATGAGCATATGTCAAAAAAGAGGAAAACCTATGTTAAAAATGCTCTTTCGCAAACGGAATATCTCGCATCAAGCAGTTCTCCGAGATTCATGGAGGGGAAGCTAGCGCTTAGAAGTATGTTAGTTGATGAACTTAAAATGGCTAAAACACCGGAAATACAGGAATTAATCGGAGACATAGACAAGGCAATAGAAAATAAAAACAGCAGTGTTTAAAAGAATACCACTTTATAAAGCATAGTGTAGCTGCAAACTATGCTTTTTGTGTTGTGTTAATTTGTGCTTATACATTCATGCAATCAGTATTTTATTAGGAAATTCAGCAGAATCACATGATATACTTAATGAAAAACGGTGAAGGGGGCAATTAAACCAATTTGTGATAATGTCAATATGAATAAACCTGTAAAGACTGATTTCTAAAGGTACATAGCAATCTGTTTTTGTGAAAAGTTCAATAATAAGCTTTATTTGCAATGCAGACATTCTGCAATTTGTTACCACATCTTTTCACCGTCAGGGGGGGTACCAATGGCGATGGCACGCGGCCGTTTGCTTATAGTTGATGATGAAATTTTAATAAGGCAGGGGATTAAGCATTATATCGATTGGGAAAAAGAGGGCTTTGAAATTGTCGGGGAGGCAGCACACGGACAGGAAGCCCTTGAATTAATTGACGTTGTGGAGCCGGATTTTATCATTACCGATATTGTTATGCCGATAATGGATGGAGAAGAATTGACGAGAATTGTAAAGGAGAAATACCCTCATATCGAAGTGATAGTGTTAAGCAGCTTTGGAGATTTTGACTATGTGCGGTCCACTTTTCAAAATGGTGTCCTTGATTATATCCTAAAACCTAAGCTTGATGCTGAAAGCTTGTTAAATGTATTGAGGTCTATGAAGACAAAGTTGCCTGCACAAATAATGGATGAACAGGAAGCTGAAACTTCTTTCATTAAAAATGCTGTCCGCAAAATGCTGTCAGGCTATGAAGTAGAACATTCTGTTGAACTAACAGCCCCATTTTCATACAGTAAGTATTGCCTAGTTTCTTATGATGATAGAGTCGGGCAAGGGGAGCTTACTCCTTCTGTTAAACAAAAGGTAAATAAAGCTGCAAGCGAACAAGGCTATATCTGTTTTTTTGCAGATAACATTCTTATTGTAAACGGTGATAATCTTAAGACACTGAACTCCACTTTAGAAAAGGTAGTGAAATTGGAGCCGAATATCCGTTTTATAATGAGTGGCGAATTTGGAGACTTCACACAAGTAGGCAAGGTATATAAAGAAGAGATTTTGAAATTAGTTAACGGCAGATTTTATTTTCCAGATATGCCTGTTCTAACAGCAGAACATATGAAGATCAACGCTTTACCGTTTGAAAAATTTCATTTAGACTGGTTTATTAATGAATTTAAATGTAAACGCTTTGATTCTGCTTTTACCTATTTAGAGGAGCATGTAGACGTTATTTCCTCGATGTATACATTGGATGTTTATGAGTACAAATCTTTTTTCAGTAATATTATATTTAACATCACCATCCTGCTTGGCAATATGGAATACGAGGTTAATAGTTTGGAACAGGCCAAATACGCCTATCTGAAAGGAATTGAAGATGCCCACAACGCCGCAGAAGTAATCGGTCTGCTGGAGCGTTTTTTGAGCGACACAAAATCAGCGATTAGCGTCATCCATAAACAGCCGGATAATGTTAATATCAAAAAAATTATTTCTTATATGAATGAGCACTATCGCGACCCTTTGACACTTACAGGTGTTGCTCAGCACTTTCATTTTAATCCGTCCTACTTGTCCAGCTATTTTTCAACACATATGAACGAAGGTTTTAGTGAGTATCTAAACAGAGTCAGAATTGAAGAGGCTTCTAAACTTCTTATAGCAGGAACTGCACCGATATCGGAAATCAGCGGAATTGTCGGCTATTCAGACCACAGCTATTTCTGTAAAGTATTCAAAAAAATGAAAGGGCTGTCACCGAGCCAGTTTAGGCGAAAACAATGGGTGGAAAAGTAGTGGATCGAATATGAAGATGATTCCTGAACGTTTTAGACACAGCAATTTATTTATCACCATGTCTATGATTACTGTCATGATCATTATCATCGTTTCTATAATCATTACATGGACAACAATTCGCATGAGTGAACAATTCTTTTTTGAAAAGTTTAGCATTACTAATGCGAAAGTGATGAATCAAGTCAAAGAAAGTTACGAAAAGTATCATTATTCGGTAGTACTCGCCACAAACAGTTTGCAGCAAAGCATAGCTATTAAGGACTTGCTGACAGAGAAAAGAGGGTCGAATACTGATCAATTTCAATCAATCTATAGAATGAGCCAGTTGATTAAACGTGTTGAACCTAATATGGCAGCATATGAGGTAGGTATTATTGTTTTCGGCGAAAATGGGCTAAGCTATGCCACAAATGACCGAACCTTTTGGCCGATAACCGATGAAGAGCTAAAGGGAAGCAGTTTAGCTGAAAAAACAGCTGAAAATGCGAAAAAACTGATTTATCAATACGACGAGCGACAAGGCAAAGAAGATGGCAGCTATTTTGTTGCTTCAAAGGCTCTTTTGGACCGGTCTGGGAACAGTTATGGATCGGCCTATATTTCCATACGAGAGAAAGAGTTCCGAAAGTTTTACTCAAGCTATACAAGTCCAGGCAATGATGTTTTTTTAGTCGACAAAGAAGGCATAATTGTATCGAGCAGCTTACCAGAAAAAATTGGCAGCACTTCTAAAGAGCTGAAGGAGTATGCCTTAGAGCTTGGAAATAATGATCATAATGATTACCTCGTTGGGAAATTTATGGGCAAGGAGCAAATAATGATGATGGAATATATACCATCATTTGATATGTACATGTTTAATATTATTGATAAAGATACCGCTTTTGGTGATTTAATTGACAAGAAAAAAATCCTGCTCATTTCCATAAGCATCGTCATAGCAGCACTGTTTATCGTGCTTCTAGTTTCACGAAGGCTGACAAATTCCTTGTCTAGTCTTGTCAAGCAAATCGAAAGTGCATCAGAGTATGATTTTGATGAATATGTGTCAGTTTCAGGGACATATGAGACACGTAAAATTGGTATTGCTTTTAATTCTATGCTGGATGAGTTGCATGAATATGTTGATCAGCTCGTACTGTCACAGAAGCAGCGCCGGAATGCGGAACTTGCTGCCTTGCAGCAGCAAATCAATCCCCACTTTCTGTACAATACACTAGCTTCCATTAAATTCATTGCTAACAAAGGCAATATTGCAGAAACAGAAGCAATGATTAATTCGCTAATATCTTTATTGCAAAATACAATTGGCAATGTAAATGAGACAATTACAGTTGACCAAGAAATGAATAATTTGCGCAATTATGTACTCATTAATCAAAAACGCTATGGTACCAGTATAAAGGTAAATTATTTTGTTGCACCTAACTGTATGGATTTTCTTATCCCTAAGTTAATTCTGCAGCCATTTATGGAAAATTCTTTTTTCCATGGCTTTATTCATAAGCAGCAAGGATATATTCATGTCCTTGTGTGGCAGGAGGGAGACTGTTTGATTTGTGAAATCGTCGATAACGGGGATGGGATGGTAGCAGGGGGCGAAGATCTGCCGCAAACAAATCGGAAGCAGCAATTCTCAGGCATTGGCGTTAAAAATGTTCATGAGCGGATTCAGCTGATTTATGGCGAATCTTATGGGGTGGAGATATCTAGTGAGCTGAATGAAGGAACAAAGGTGCGCATAACACTCCCTGTTCAAAAAAAGTTATAAAATCTAAAAAAAGTACAAATCTGAAAATTGAAAGCGGATTCATCTTGTGGAAATACTACAAAATGATAATAATATCTTCCTAACTATTTACCCCAATAGGATGATAACATAATAGTTGTAAGTGATAACGCTTACAGAAAATATTCATACTTGGGGGGAAATAGATGAAAAAGATTCTTGCACTAATTCTAGTCAGTGTTCTTGCTTTGGCAGCCTGTTCGTCTGGCTCCAATACAGAGAATGCATCAGGAGACTCAAAGGATACAAATAAACTTACGGTATGGGCATGGGATCCTAACTTTAATATTAAAGCAATGAACTTGGCAGTTGATACGTATGCGTCCGAGAATTCTGATCTTGATATTGAAGTAATTGAAAATGCTCAAGATGATATCATTCAAAAGCTTAATACATCTTTGAGCTCAGGAACGACAAAGGGGCTCCCAAATATCGTGTTGATTGAGGATTATCGAGCACAAAGCTTTCTTCAAGCTTATCCAGATATGTTCTATGAAATGACTGATTCCTTTAAACAAGAGGATTTCGCTCAATATAAAATTGCACCTACAAGTGTAGATGGTAAAAGCTATGGTCTCCCATTTGATACAGGGGTAGCAGGTTTATATGTCCGTACAGATTATTTAGAGGAAGCTGGCTATACAGTCGATGATTTGAAGGATATTGATTGGAATGAGTATATTGAAATCGGTAAAAAGGTGAAGGAAGCAACAGGAAAAAACATGCTGACACAAGATCCTAATGATCTTGGCTTGATTCGTATGATGATTCAATCTGCTGGTTCTTGGTATACGAAGGAAGATGGAGTGACTCCTGACTTAGCCGGAAATGAAGCATTAAAAGCTGCTTTTGAAACATATAAAGCTCTTTTAGATGCGGATATTGTCGCACCTGTTTCAGACTGGAGTCAATTTTTAAAAGGTTTTAACAGCGGAGAAGTAGCGACAGTTCCTTCAGGCAACTGGATTACCCCATCAGTTAAAGCCGAAAGCTCCCAATCAGGAAAATGGGCTGTTGTTTCCTTGCCTCGTTTACCAGATGTGGATAGCTCGGTCAACGCTTCTAACTTAGGAGGCAGCTCATGGTATGTTCTGAATGTCCCTGGAAAAGAAAATGCAGCTGAATTTCTTGCAAAAACGTTTGGCTCGGATGTTGATTTTTACCAGACATTGAATAAAGAAGTAGGTGCAATCGGCACTTATACTCCTGCAGTGAAA
>JAPSHL010000110.1 GCA_031179905.1 Bacillus sp. (in: firmicutes)
ATTGCAAGCGAAACTGCTGCTGCAGGTGCATGATGAATTGATCTTTGAAGCACCGAAGGATGAAATTGAGAAGCTGAAAGAAATTGTTCCAGATGTTATGGAAAACGCAGTGGAATTAAGTGTTCCGCTGAAGGTGGACTATTCGTATGGAGACACATGGTTTGATGCTAAGTAATAGAAAAGAGGAATAATAATTTGCCTGAATTGCCAGAAGTAGAAACAGTCAGACGTACCTTGAAAGAGCTCACACAGCATAAGGTAATTAAAGAGGTTGCGGTATCGTGGGCGAAGATGATAAAGAGACCGGAAAATGTCGAGGAGTTTTCCGACGCTCTTGTTGGACAAAGGATCGAAGATATTAAGCGAAGAGGCAAGTTCCTTCTTATCGAAACAACTGATTTTACAATCGTTTCTCACTTGAGAATGGAAGGAAGATACGGCTTGTTCGCGAAAGACAATCCTGTCGACAAGCACACACATGTCATTTTTTATTTTGAAGACGGTTCTGAGTTACGGTACAAGGATGTACGCAAATTTGGGACAATGCATCTATTTAAAAAAGGGGAGGAGCATCATTCCCTTCCCCTTTCCCAGCTTGGCCCTGAGCCGTTTGATTCTGAATTTACAATCGGTAACTTCAAGGAAAGGCTCGAACGCACGACAAGAAGTATAAAAACAGCCTTGCTGGATCAAAAGATTGTCGTTGGTCTTGGAAATATATATGTAGACGAGGCATTGTTCCGCAGCGGCATACATCCTGAACGAATTGCCAATACAATCAACGATGCTGAAGCGGAGACGCTTTACAAAGAAATCATCGCGACATTGTCAGAAGCAGTAGAAAAAGGCGGTAGCACAATACGCTCCTATGTTAATACACAAGGGCAAATTGGAATGTTCCAGCTCGAACTATTTGTATATGGCAGAAAAGGCGAAGCATGCAAAAAGTGCGGCGCCGAATTGGAAAGAATTATTGTTGGGGGCAGAGGGACCGTTTTTTGTCCTCACTGTCAAAAATAGCAGCAAATTTTAGCATTAACATTGGATGGGCTCCTTCCATATAGTATATTACTATCCGTTAGGAAGGAGCTTTTTTACGATGTCACAAGTACTTTCTCTTATCCTATTAGCGCTTGCTGTCAGCCTTGATAATTTCAGTGTCGGCTTCACTTACGGCTTAAGGAAGATGAAAATTCCCTTTAAATCCATTTTCATCATTGCCTGTTGTTCAGGACTGATGCTGCTGTTTTCCATGCTGTTAGGCCATGTTATTGCACAAGTATTCTCTTCTGATTTTGCCGAAAAAATCGGCGGTGGAATCCTCATCATTTTAGGAATCTGGATATTGTATCAGTTTTATAAGCCGGATAAAGAAAGAGAAGTTATTACAAAAGAAAAAAACTTGGTAAACTTTGAAATAAAGTCATTGGGAATTGTAATCAATATTTTAAGAAAACCGATGTCAGCAGATTTTGACAACTCTGGGACCATTACTGGAGTGGAAGCATTTGTCCTTGGTTTTGCTCTGTCATTGGATGCATTTGGTGCAGGGATTGGAGCATCCATGCTCGGATTTTCACCATTATTCTTGACGCTTGCTGTCATCATAATGAGTACATCCTTTGTTTCGTTAGGAATGATTGGCGGAACACTACTTTCTAACAAAAGCTATATGGAGAAATTCTCCTTTATCCCAGGAATCATTTTAATTATTATTGGCATTTTTAAGCTGTAAAAAAAGAAACTATTGAATAAAGGCAGGAGAACAAATGACTTTAATTATAGGCTTGACAGGCGGCATCGCCAGCGGGAAAAGCACCATTTCCAACTTTTTCACTTCCCAGGGCTTAATCGTTATTGATGCAGATGTTGAGGCCCGTTTGGCTGTGGAAAAAGGAGAGCCGGCATACAGTAAAATTGTCGCCCATTTTGGTTCAGATATTTTGCTCGAAGATGGCTGCCTGAATCGGGCCAGGCTCGGCGAAATTGTATTCAGCGATGAAAAACAGCGGGCGGTGCTTAACGGTATCGTACATCCAGATGTGAGAAATAGGATGAACGCAAAGCAAGAAGAAGCCGTTAAAGCAGGCCATAGGGCAGTAATTCTTGATATACCTTTGCTGTTTGAAAATAAGCTGGACCGCACAGTCGACAAGACTGTTCTTGTATATGTTGAAACAAACACTCAAATTCAGCGGCTAATGGACAGAAACGGGCTGTCTCTTGAACAGGCGAAATTAAGAGTTGGAGCACAAATGCCTTTAGATGAAAAAAAAGTGCTGGCAGACCGAATAATCGACAATAATGGATCTGTTGAAGATTCAAAAGCTCAAGCACTTAAGATTTTGCAAGACTGGAAAGTCCTTTAAAATGTTTTTATGTTGCCCCATTCGTATTGATGGGGCAGTTTTAATGAAGAAATATGTTGCATTTTCCATTGTTTCCATTAAGAAATGGACATAATAATGAAGCATAAGTGAATTAATTTATTCTATCACTTGTACAAACTATTACTTTTTTATAAGATATTATTAATGGGAATCAATACATTGCGAACAATGAATTCGGAGCTGATATAGATGAGATGTCCTTCATGTCAACATAATAATAACCGTGTTCTTGATTCACGACCTGTTGATGACAGCCGCTCAATCCGCAGAAGGAGAGAATGCGAAGAGTGCGGCTACCGCTTTACTACTTTCGAAAAAGTAGAAGAATTACCGTTGATCGTTGTGAAAAAAGAAGGAACCCGTGAAGAGTTCAGCCGTGAAAAAATTCTACGCGGCCTTATTAGAGCGTGCGAAAAAAGGCCAGTGGCTTTAAAGCAGCTAGAGGACATTACGGCTGAAATTGAAAAGGAACTTAGAAGCAACGCCGTTTCGGAGATTAATAGTGAAGACATCGGTGAAATGGTCATGGATCGTTTGGCGCAAGTGGATGAAGTGGCGTATGTCCGCTTTGCATCTGTTTACCGTCAATTTAAAGATATAAATGTGTTTATAGAGGAACTGAAAGAGCTGATAAAAAAGAATTAGGTAAACCGGTGCTGCACAGATGACTGCTCGAGATAGTCTCTGAAAGGAAAAAGGAGCTGAAGGATTCTTTGGCTCTTTTTTGAATTGTATATGCTCTTTAGAACTTTACATGCAGGATTAAGTCTTTACAGCCTTTATAGCAATAATAGCAAAGGAGTGACTTTTTATGTCACAGCATTGGCAGGACTTGCTTCCAATAGACAGATATCAAGTATCGACAAACGGACTTTTAAGTGAGTATGATCGAAAGGTAATCACCTTTTTGTATCAGCCGCTTATTGGGACTTCCTGTCTTGGCCTGTACATGACCTTGTGGGGAGAGGTGGAGGAAAACCGCCTTTGGTCTTCTGATCATTCCCACCACAGCCTCATGAATTTTATGGATTGCGGCTTAAAGGAAATATATGATGCTAGATTGAAGCTGGAAGGAATCGGGCTTCTTAAGACATATATGAAAAAGGAAGGTGAAAATCGCTCCTTCATTTATGAATTGCAGCCGCCTTTGACACCTGAGCAATTCTTTCTTGATGGCATTCTAAATGTTTATCTTTTTCGAAAAATAGGAAAAGCCCAATATAATAGGCTGAAAAAATTTTTTACAGAAGATCGCAAGCCTGATGAGAAAGATTACAAACCAATCACAAAGGCGTTTCAGGACGTATTCATGTCTGATCATTCCAGCGTCGTCAGATCCACTTATGAATGGGAAAGCGAAGCGTTGGACCAGGATGCTGTCCTAATCGGTAAAAAGGAGCAAAAGAGCATTAAGGTCGAGAACGGGAGCTTTGATTTTGATCTTCTTTTTGCAGGACTGAATGAATCCTTCCTTTCTAAAAAGGCGATAACAAATAAGGTTAGAGAAGCGATTCAAACATTATCCTTCTTGTATGGGATTAATCCGATTGATATGAAGAATATTGTGATGAGTGCCATTAATCCAAATGAAGAAATAGACTTAGAGGAGCTGCGAATAGCCGCGAGGGATTGGTATCAATTTCAGCATGGGGGCAAGCTTCCGCTGTTAGTGGACAGAACTCAGCCAGCGCCTCTGCAGACACAGGCAGAACCTCCAAAATCAAAAGAAGAGGAATTCCTGTACTACTTAGACACTACGTCACCAAGGCAGTTCTTGAAGGATATTGGGGGCGGTGCTGAGCCTTCAAAAGCAGATCTTCAAATTATTGAAGAAGTTATGTTTGCCCAGAAGCTTCCTCCTGGTGTCATTAACGTCTTGATTCATTATGTTATGCTGAAAACTGACATGAAGCTCACTAAGGGCTATGTAGAAAAAATCGCAGGTCAATGGGTGAGAAAGAAAATCCAGACTGTTAAAGAAGCAATGGAGCTCGCGAAAAGAGAGCATCAGCAGTATTCAGATTGGGCAAATGGTAAAAACACGAACGGCAATAATAAACCAGCGAGAAAAGTCATTCGGAAAGAGAAGATACCGGAATGGTTTGGAGTGGACAAAACTGCTGGTATGGAAGTAAAGGTCCCCGTTAATGAAAATGTAAATAATGATTATCTAAAAGAATTGGAAGAGGAAATAAAAAACTTAAGGAAATAGGTGGTGAGCTATTATGGAAAGCATTAATGATACTCTTCGTAAGCTTGGAGCAAACAACGGCTTTCAAGAGAGGTATAAGGCAATGAAACAGCAGGTGATGAATCACCCTGATGTTGAGTCCTTTCTAAAGGAAAATGAGGAGTCCATCACGCCGCGCATGCTTGAAACAGGTATGATGAAGCTATATGAGTATGCAAACCAAAGCAAGGAATGCAAAAATTGCCCAAGTTTAGGTGAGTGCATGAACATGATGCAAGGTTACCATCCGAAACTGGTAATCAACAGAGGCGCAATTGATATCCAATATGACGTCTGCCCGCGTAAAGTAATGGAGGACAGTCAAAAGAAAAAAGAAAAACTTATCCGGAGTTTGCATGTGCCTAAGGATATTCTCAAGGCCTCATTCAACAATTTGGATATCGGCCAGGATCGCGCACAAGCGGTCAGGGCAGCCATTAATTTCGTAAAACAGTACGAACCTGGACAAAGGCAGAAGGGATTATATTTCTTTGGTGAGTTCGGTGTAGGGAAGTCCTATATGCTTGGCGCAATTGCTAATGAGCTCTCGCAAATGCAGATTTCTTCCATGATTGTATACGTACCCGAACTATTCAGGGAAATGAAGAGTTCTATTGCCGATAATTCATTAAATGACAAGATAGAAAGCATTAAAAGAGAACCAGTTTTAATGCTTGATGATATCGGGGCCGAAACGATGTCAAGCTGGATTCGGGATGAAGTTCTTGGACCAATTTTGCAATTTAGGATGCTGGAAAATCTTCCAACATTATTCAGCTCCAACTTTGATTTTGCAGGACTGGAATACCATCTGACCTATTCTCAGCGCGGTGAAGAGGAGAAAATGAAAGCAATGCGGGTAATGGAAAGAATCAGATACTTGGCAGAGCCTATTCATTTGAGAGGCGAAAATAAGAGGAAATAACTTTAGCGAAGGCAGACCTTTAGAGGGTCTGCCTTTTTATTTGCGAAGATTATCGTCACTACTTCTATTTTTTTGTGCTTCCCCATATACATTCTAACAAGGATTTTTTTCAAAAAGGGGGGTCACGATTGATTGAAGTCATTTTTCAAAAAAAAGGCGATGGAGAAAAATTGCTTAAGCTGATCAATCTTAAACATAAATATTCGAATTGGGGCATCAGATCCATTCAAGAAGAGCAAGAGTTCCGCTTGAAGTTCAGCTGGGATGCTGAGCAGAACAGTTTGTTTATCCAAACATTAAAAGTTGTTTTAGGTGAGTTTATTCTTCATTACAAATCAGAGGAATGGGCAAGACAAGTACTGACAGAGCAATATTATTATACTGATGAAGCAGAGCAACGCCATATACTGGATATTCTCCACAGTTTGCTTGAGAAAGAGAGACAGGATCTTGCAAGTCTTCTGGGTAAGTTTCATTTACACGAGTGTCTTGATCATGCCCTCAGCGATCTGCTGAAAGAAAACCTTACTTTTTCATTTGATAGTTTTGTTACTTTCAGACTTCAAGATTATACACAAAAGCTGTCTGGCTATGTGGAAATTGCCATAGATGAATATAAAATGGAACAAGAATATCAAGTGTTTATCCAAACTTTACGAGACTTTCTTGTTGACCGCAAGCCAAAGGTACAGACAATTCACGTGCTCGTCGATTTAGAAATCCAGTTCTATGATTCAGAATATCGGGAACTGTCTCAGCAAGATCTAATGAAAATACTTGATAGCAAGATGTTTACGTTTCAGTCAGTCTATATCGATCCATTTTCAATCGGTCCGCTTCTATCCCTTGCACCCAAAAATATTCACCTTTACACGGAAGACCGCGAACAGCCAATCGTACGCACAATCATGAACATTTTTGAAGAGAGGGTCAGTATTGCAGACAAGGAGGAATTTTTTCAAGGAACGCCGCATACTTTCTAATTTTACCTAAAAAATGAATCGTGGCTACTTGCATTTATAAAACATAAAGCATATAATAACGTACATAAAATAACAATATCGAAAACATGTTATGATAAGGACAATAGTTTTCTTGTACGGTTTTAAGAGAGGGAAGCGAAAGCTGGGAGCTTCCTAACACGTAAGAAAAGCTTACCACCTTTAAACTTCAGCCAGGAACAGGGTTTTACCTTTATTATTGGTTTGACGGTTGCAGCCGTTATCTGCTTAACTAAAGCCGTTTTTTACCTTTTTTAAGAGATAAACGGGAATTAGGGTGGAACCACGTGATTATATAATATAACTCGTCCCTTTCTTACAGGGACGGGTTTTTTTGCGTTTTGGTCCCTTTTTAACATGAAGAGATACAAGTATAAAAAGGAGGAAATATCATGTCAGAAATGATTAAAATTACATTTCCAGATGGAGCGGTAAAGGAGTTTTCAGCAGGCATAACTACTGAAGAAATCGCTGGTTCCATTAGTCCAGGATTAAAGAAAAAAGCTCTTGCCGGCAAAATAAACGGTGGCTTGTATGATTTAAGAAGACCTATAAATGAAGATTCTTCTTTTGAGATTGTTACACCAGAAAGTGAAGAAGCGCTGGAAATTCTACGCCACAGTTCTGCCCACTTGATGGCACAAGCAATTAAAAGGCTGTATGGAAATGTAAAGCTGGGAGTAGGTCCTGTCATTGAAGGCGGTTTTTATTATGATATTGACTTGGAAAAATCTCTGACTCCAGAAGACCTGCCATTAATTGAAAAGGAAATGTCAAAAATCATTAATGAAAACTTGGAGATTGTACGCAAAGAAGTGAGCCGTGAAGATGCAGTAAAGCTCTTTACAGAAATGGATGATGAATACAAGCTGGAGCTGATTGAGGCAATTCCAGCAAACGAGACAGTCACACTGTATGAGCAAGGCGAATTCATCGACCTTTGCCGTGGTGTTCATGTGCCTTCTACAGGAAAATTAAAGGAATTCAAGCTTTTGAACATTGCTGGAGCTTACTGGAGAGGCAATAGTGACAATAAAATGCTGCAACGTATTTACGGAACAGCTTTCTTCAAAAAAGCAGATCTGGATGAGCATCTTCGCCTATTAGAAGAAGCTAAAGAAAGAGATCACCGCAAAATTGGAAAAGAGCTTGATTTGTTTATGACTTCTCAAAAAGTTGGACAAGGCCTGCCGTTATGGCTTCCAAAAGGTGCAACAATCAGACGGATTTTGGAAAGATACATTGTCGATAAAGAAGAGAGATTAGGCTATCAGCATGTGTACACACCAATCATGGGTAGTGTTGACCTTTATAAAACTTCCGGTCACTGGGATCATTACCAAGAGGATATGTTCCCTGTAATGGAAATGGAAAATGAGCAGCTTGTTCTGCGTCCGATGAACTGTCCTCATCATATGGTTGTATACAAAAATGACATTCACAGCTACAGAGAGCTTCCAATCCGTATTGCGGAGCTTGGAACAATGCACCGCTACGAAATGTCAGGCGCCCTTTCCGGACTTCAGCGTGTCCGTGGAATGACACTGAATGATGCTCATATCTTTGTCCGTCCTGATCAGATTAAAGACGAATTCAAACGCGTCGTGAACCTTGTACTTGATGTTTACAAGGATTTCAACCTGACAGATTATTCATTCCGTTTGTCTTATCGTGATCCGGAAGATACAGAGAAATATTTCGATGATGATGCAATGTGGAACAAGGCGCAAAGCATGCTGAAAGAAGCGATGGATGATTTAGGACTAGACTATTACGAAGCAGAAGGAGAAGCGGCATTCTATGGTCCGAAGCTTGATGTTCAAGTGAAGACGGCCCTTGGCAAGGATGAGACTCTTTCCACTGTACAGCTTGACTTCTTATTGCCAGAACGCTTTGACTTAACATATGTCGGAGAAGACGGCAAACAACATCGTCCTGTTGTTATCCATAGAGGTGTTGTATCAACGATGGAAAGATTTATCGCCTTCTTGATTGAAGAATATAAGGGTGCATTCCCAACATGGCTGTCACCTGTTCAAGTCCAAGTGATACCAGTGTCTCCATCCGTTCATTTTGATTATGCAAAACAAGTGCAAGAACAGCTTCAAAATCAAGGATTCCGTGTTGAGCTTGATGAACGCGATGAGAAAATTGGATACAAAATCAGGGAAGCACAAATGCAAAAAATCCCTTATATGCTTGTAGTAGGCGACAAGGAAGTAGAAGAGAATGCGGTCAATGTCCGTAAATACGGAGAGCAAAAGTCTGAGACAATTCCTTTCGATTCCTTCCTTCAAGGTCTTCTGGACGAAGTGAAAAGATAAAAAAAAACTTTTCCAAAAAACGGAGATGTACCGAAAAAACAGGAAATTATGCAAAAAGTATTGCAATAACGGAAGAACTTTGATAAAATTTTTTTCGTTGTGATAATTCTTTCGTTGACTTATCCATTTCGACTGTGATATAGTTACTAAGGTAAATTGAATATAAAGTTTGAGGAAAAGAAGAGGCACCCGCTTCTCACCTGATTGACACGGATTCCAAGTAGTTAACAGGTATTACGTAAACAATGTAGGTCTTACTATGGTTATCGTAAGTGTGGGTGATTTGATCATCCACACTTTTTATTTTGGGTGCAAATCCAATATGCGATTTCAACTGGGGAGTCAAGTGTCAATTGGTACTGAAATGCGAAAAGGATCGCAAACTTTTCTTGTTTTCAGTTCTTGACCCGAACGTTGTATTCGTCAATTAACCTTGGAGGTGTTTAACTATTAGCAAAGATATGATTTTAAATGAAGGTATTCGTGCTAGAGAAGTTCGTCTTATTGACCAAAACGGTGAACAGCTTGGCATTAAAACGAAATTTGAAGCTCTTGAAATTGCAACACGTGTGAATCTTGATGTAGTTCTTGTTGCTCCAAATGCCAAACCACCGGTAGCTCGTATCATGGACTACGGGAAATATAAGTTTGAACAGCAAAAGAAAGATAAAGAAGCACGCAAAAATCAAAAAATCATTAATATTAAAGAAGTTCGCCTTAGTCCGACTATTGATGAGCATGACTTTAATACAAAGCTTCGCAATGCAATTAAGTTCCTGGAAAAGGGCGATAAAGTAAAGGCATCCATCCGTTTTAAAGGACGTGCCATTACACATAAGGAAATTGGTCAACGTGTACTAGTTCGCTTTGCTCAAGCTTGTACAGAAGTTGCCACAGTGGAATCACATCCAAAAATGGACGGCCGAAGCATGTTCATGACTTTAGCGCCTAAAAACGACAAGTAACGAGGAGGAATACGAAATGCCAAAAATGAAAACTCACCGTGGAGCAGCAAAGCGTTTCAAAAAAACCGGCTCTGGTAAATTAAAACGTTCACATGCTTACACAAGCCACTTATTCGCTAACAAATCTACAAAACAAAAACGTAAGCTTCGTAAAGGTTCTCTAGTATCTTCAGGAGATTACAAGCGCATTCGTCATTTATTAGACAACATTAAGTAATTTTTTCTAAATAGGAGGGAAATAATATGCCACGTGTTAAAGGCGGTACAGTTACACGCAAACGTCGTAAAAAAGTTCTTAAATTAGCTAAAGGTTATTACGGTTCAAAACATACATTATACAAAGTTGCTAACCAACAGGTTATGAAATCCCTAATGTATGCTTACCGCGATCGTCGTCAGAAAAAACGCGACTTCCGCAAACTATGGATTACTCGTATCAACGCAGCTGCACGCATCAACGGTCTTTCTTATAGCCGTTTAATGCACGGATTGAAAGTTGCTGGTATCGAAGTAAACCGCAAAATGCTTGCTGAGCTTGCTGTAAGCGATGAAAAAGCATTTGCTGAATTAGCTTCTGTTGCTAAACAAAACATTAAATAAGCTTAATTGCTTAACAAAGAAGGCATGTTTCATGCCTTCTTTTTATTTATATTGAGATGTTGAGGGGAGAGCTGCAATGACTATCAAAATCATTTGTCTATATTGGCTTCTTATTAATCTTTGTGGCTATCTTGTGATGAAAATAGATAAGGAAAGGGCAATAAGACACGCTTATCGTATAAGTGAAAAAAATCTGTGGACAATAGCGATTCTTTTCGGTGCATTAGGAATGACTGCCGGAATGAAACAATTTCGTCATAAAACCAAGCATGCTGCTTTTAAAACAGGGCTGCCCCTGCTAGCAGTTGTTGAGTTAATAGTTTTTATATTTATATTAAAGGAATTAGCATAAATTCGAAGGTTTGGCTATACACTTTACTAACAGCATGATTCTCACAAATTGAAGGTGATAGAATGGAAGACCAATTATCAATGCTTTTTGTCATGATAGAATTAGGCGGGATTCTTGCGCCGATTGCGTTTATTCTCTTCCATACATTAAGGCAAGTGTTATTTATTCCGCCAATGCTTGTATGTATTGCCGGAGGTGTGCTTTTTGGTGTAACATTCGGCACAATCTATTCGGTTATAGGCCTGACAGTGAATTGCCTGTTTTTCTTCTTTGTTATTAATCGAATGCCTAAAATGAGCCAAAGGCTAAGTGGCTTGAGGAAAAAGTGGTTCGGAGAATACCGTAATCTCACGACGGGACAGGTAGCTGTGTTAAGGCTGATACCTTTTATTCATTATCATTTATTGAATTTTTGTCTGCTGGAACGTACGAAGAACTTCAACGATTACATGAAAGCTTCTTTTATGACCAATATACCGCTGGCATTTTTCTATACCATTTTCGGCCAGTT
>JAPSHL010000007.1 GCA_031179905.1 Bacillus sp. (in: firmicutes)
GTTAAGTCAAAGTCAATTAATAGCTGCCCTTTTTTCACTCTAGTCCCATGACTGACATGTGCGCTAAAATGTTTTCCATTTAATTCAACTGTATCCATCCCAACATGGATCAAAATTTCTGAACCGTTATTGGAAGTGATTCCGATTGCATGATTAGTAGGAAAAAGTGCTGTCACCGTACCATCTACTGGAGCATATACTTTTCCTTCAGAAGGTTCAATTGCAACCCCTTGACCTAACGCGCCTGATGCGAATGCCTCATCTTTAAGCTCGGATAAAGGTAATATTCCACCATTTATTGGGCTATATATTTTCTCGTCAGCCAACTTAACTTCAGGCTTTCCACTGACTGCCTGGTTGTCAGTATTCGCTGCATCTTCAGTTTCTGTTCGACTGTTTCCGAACAAGTAAGTTAGGATGAATGCCAAGACAAACCCAACAATAATAGCAATAATAGCTCCCCAAAATGCAAAAGTTATTCCTGCTTTTGGATCAATATAAGTAGGGATTCCGAAAATCCCCAGACCACCGACCATATATATTTGTGACTTGGCAAAGCCAAGGATTCCCCCGCCGACAGCTGCAGCAATACAGCTGATAATAAATGGTTTTTTCAACGGCAGTGTTATTCCATAAATGGCAGGCTCAGTAACTCCGAATATTCCAGAAATAAATGCAGGTATGCTTAAAGTTTTATATTTTTGCTGTTTTGTCCTCAACCATACACCTAGTACAGCACCAATTTGAGCGAAAGATGCGGCGAACATTGTGCCAAGTATTGGATCCGCTCCGTGCACAGTCAGATTATTGATCGCAATCGGTACAAGCCCCCAATGAAGACCAAAAATAACAAAAACTTGCCATAATCCGCCGACAAAAACACCGGCAATAATAGGACTGAGATTATAAAGCCACAGTGTAGCTTGTCCAATTAAAACACCTGCCCATGTCGCTATTGGTCCAATCACTAAAAAAGTGATCGGTACAGCAATCAAAAGTGTAAAGAAAGGAACTAAGAAAGTTTTAACAACATCCGGTATAATTTTTTTAAAGAACTTCTCCAGCTTTACACCAAAATAGGCTGCTAAAATAATGGGAATTACTGATGATGCATAGCTCATCAAAATAACTGGCACACCTAAAAACGTAATATAAACTGGCGACTGAAAAACACTACCTGAAAATAAGGTGGTGATAGGTGTTCCCGCCGTTAAGGTTGTTAATGTCGGATAAACAAGTGAAGCACCAATTACCATTCCAATAAAGGTTGTTCCTCCAAACTTTTTGCTGGCTGTATACCCTAAGAATATCGGGAAGAAATAAAATAAGGAGTCTCCAAGTGCATTTAATATTTGATAAGTTCCTGAAGTTGTCTCGAGCCAGCCTAATGCTAAAAATAATGCATTAAATCCTTTTATCATCCCTGTAGCTGCTAAAACTCCTAAAACTGGTGTAAAAATGCTGGAAATAATATCGATGAATTGGTTGAATATCCCCTGCTTTTCGCCGCCCTCTTCATTTTCAGTCGATTGCATATTATTAAAGCCGCCAACTTCCGCGACTGCCTTATATACGTCTGGAACGTGATTTCCAATGACCACTTGATACTGGCCACCGCTTTTCATAACGGTAACAACGCCCTGCATATTTTTAATTACATCCGTCTTTGCCTTGCTCTCATCCTTCAGCTTGAAGCGCAAGCGAGTAATGCAATGAACAACACTGTTGACATTTTCTTTGCCTCCTATATTTTCAATAATATCCTTTGCCAACTGTTCATATTTCATTATGTACACCTACTTTCCATTATTGGTAACACGTTTAGTTATTGTGTTTCAAAGATGGGAAGCCTATCCTTACGTTGCATCTTTTTTTGAAATCAATTAAAAATTGGTCTCCAAGCAATATTTCTTATATAATGGTTTATATAGATAAAGGGGTACATATCACTTAACAAAAACAAAAGGGGTAGTTTTTATGAATCCAATTAATAATATAAGAGAAGAAATAAAGGCGTTTATTAATAATAATGAGGGAAAGTTTGAAAATAAATTGCTTTCTGAAGCAGTAAATGTCTCAACAAAAATTTCAGATATCTTAAATAAGGGAAACATTGATTTATTGAAAAATGCTAAAAAAATGACATTTTTCGTTATTGACGAAAAAGAAGAAGAATTGGTTTCTTTTGCGAAAATAGAAGGAATTGCTTGGGCTAAGCACTCTTTAACTTTAGAGTTAAAACTAGAGTGGGTACAAGCAATAAGAAGAACTATATGGCATTTCATCCATAATATTGATGAACAAAAGAACATAATATCCGACCGCAATAATTTTTATATACTAGAAAAGAGTATAAATGAAAAAATGGATAAATTTTTAAACAGCTTTTTTCTTAACTATTCAAACTATAAAGACGAAATGCTTTATAAACAAAGAGAAATGGTCGAACATTTGTCTGTTCCAATCATTCCTGTAAAACAATCTGTTTCAGTATTACCTCTTATCGGAGCAATTGATTCGTATAGAATTAGAGTGATCGAAGAAAAAGTCTTAAATGATATAGCAGAATCAAGAATCCAAACACTCATCATTGACCTTTCAGGGATTGCAAGAATGGAAATGGATGTTATTAATTACTTTGAAAAGATATTAGCTGGAATTTCCATGATGGGCTGTAAGGCAATACTCACAGGACTTCGACCTGAACTGGTTAAAAAGATGGTTCATGCCGGCATCCGTTTCGAAAAAGATGCGGAAACAAGAGGCACACTACAAGATACTTTAAAGGTATATTTATAAGATAAAGCTTTATTATATCCCCCAAAACTTCTATTCTTGGGGGATATTGTTATATTAATAAGAACTTAATCCATTGCTGCCATTTAATACTTTAGACGGATTTACTTATATAGTGTAAAATTTTATAGACAACTATTAATTAATGCACCAACAGGGGGATCAAAATGTATTCAAATAAAGAACTATATCATTTTTTTGTTGAAAAAACATGGCAATTAACAGAAGACTGGTACGAAAATCTTGATAAATCAAATTCCAGCGGAGTTTATGCTTCCAATGATCCAGAAATCATTAAAGCAGTAAAGCAACAAAACTATGAGTTCCACGAGAACTTTGCGGAATTGTTCCGTAAAGAAGAAGGCAGCTTTTTAGCCGATTTTGAAAAGTGGATTTTAAAGGTAGCACAGGATCAGGAGCATGCACAAACACCTATTCATTTTATTATCCGAGAATTTCACAGAACACAAAAGCAGTACTTAGATTTAATGAATGAATTTATTGAGAAAAATAAAGACAAACTTTCATTGAAAGAAATACATACTATTTATCAAATCATTTCGGAAACAATGGGTAATGTAATTGAATGGTTTACAAAAGAGTATAATCGAAATTCTGAAAAAAGGCTGCATGCACAGCAGGAATTAATCCTCGAACTCAGCACACCAGTTATTGCCTTAAATAACGATACCGCTCTATTGCCGCTAGTTGGCGAAATTGACACGGCACGTGCAAAAATCCTTCTTGAGAAAACATTAGAACAATGTAATCGGTTAGGTGTAAACAGATTGCTATTAGACCTTTCCGGTGTAGTAGTTATTGATACGATGGTTGCACATCAAATCTTTCAACTAGTTGAGGCATTATCATTAATAGGCGTTAAAACAGATCTTTCTGGCATTCGTCCGGAAGTAGCCCAAACTGCTATTCAACTCGGCTTAAAGTTCGATAACATATCAGTCAATTCCTCTCTGGCAAATGCAATCAAGCTGGCGAAAATCTAAAAAACAGACGGAACAACTTCCGTCTGTTTTTTCATTATTCATAACAAAATCAAGAACGTTTTTGCTTCTTTCTAGAAGAATCAGCCTTTTTGTTCCCTGTTTCTTTCATCGTAGTACCTTGCCCTTGAACGTCTGTGGAACCTAAACCGATTGTTGATGGATCAGCTTTTCTGTTTGACACTGTATTCACCTCCAATTTTATTGTTCCGCAAATGTTGTTTGTTATGACGTTGTTTCGTAATTGTTGAATGACTATTTCCTCATTACTATTAATGTTTACCTCAAATGTCATTAATATTAAAATTGCTGTGCACCTTACTGTAACATGCAGCTGTCTCTTTGATTTCCCCTAACACATTATGTCTGCTAAATGCTTCTCTGGCTGAATTCGGAATTAAACCATTTAATATTATTATTAAATATATTAATTTTATAACTTCATTTATTTTAATTATTTAATTTTATTGTTTATTTATTAAATAAGTTGTTGTATGATAGCAATATAAATAAAAGAGGAGGGAACTATGGCTTATCCGCTTATTTCAGAGTGCCCAGTTTGTGAAAAACAATTAAAAATCACACGGTTACAGTGCACTCATTGTCATACTACAATTGAAAATGAATTTGAACTCTCTAATTTTGCAAATTTCAGCAAGGAACAGCTTAGTTTTATCGAAACTTTCTTAAAGTGCCGTGGAAATATAAAAGAGGTTGAAAAAGAGCTGGGAATATCTTATCCGACCGTCCGTGGAAAATTAGATGATATTATCTCTTCTCTTGGATATTCTGCCACTAAAAAAGTTGAAAAAATTAATCAAAAAAAGGTAATTCTTATGCTGGAAAAAGGTGAAATAACTGCTGAAGAAGCGATTGGGATATTAAATGAGGAGGAATCCTGAATGAGTGAAGAAATTTCAAAAGTATTAACAATGGTTGAAGATGGAAAGTTGAGTAAAGAGAAGGCTGTTGAACTGATTGGTGCCCTGCAAGGAACTGGTAACCAAGTCAATCTAAATAAACAAACTTCAGCCTCCTATTTAAACAAAATGCTAAAAATCCGTGTTACTTCAGAAAATGGTGATAACGTAAATGTTAATTTGCCAATTAAACTTATAAAAGCCGTATTAAATGTTGGATCAAGTATTGCTGAAAGAATTCCTCAATCCGAAAAATATGTTAAGGATATCGACGTTGCACTTTTAATAGACGCTATTGATAATGAATTGGATGGTAAAATTGTAGATGTTACCGCAGCAAATGGTGACAAAGTACTGGTTACAGTTGAGTAATATGATAAAGGTTAAAGTTAAAGTAAATGGAAAAAGATATGTTATTCCTGTTCCGTATGCATTTTTACATCTTTTCATTAGAATTTTCACTTCAAAGAGAATTCTGCTGCTTATAAATCGTGCAATTGAAAAAAATGCTAAAAATAAATTCCAAATTCCAGATATAAGCCGGCATGATTTGAAGCCATTACTAAAAGAGCTTTCAAAGCAAAGTGGCCTACTGTTGGTTGAAACAAGCCTTAAAGATGGAACAGAAGTTTCTATTAAGTTATAAGCACAATTCATTTATCGTGAGAAATTGTGCTTTTTTTCTGCCTTTTTATGTTACCAGTACATTTTCCAGCTCATTACTGTACGAATTAAAGCTTCAAAATAATAATAATCTCCCCAAATACAGCACTCGTCTACACTATTACCTTCAGGCTTAGAGTAGACAGCATGCAACAGGATACCGTTGGAATGAACATTTTTAGTAGTATAGTTTTCAGCTAATGATTTAATCATTTTTAAAGCTGCATTTTCATATAGTTCTCTATATTGATTTGAAACTGGTAAGTGCTTGCTTAATTCGAGTAGTCCACAAGCCATGATGGAAGCTGCAGAGCTGTCACGTTCCTCATTTCCTTCTGTAAAAACTAAGTCCCAAAAGCAAATATCATCGTCAGGAAGACGATTTAAGAAATAGTTTGCTAGTTTTTCAGCAATATCAAGAAATTCTCTATCTCCTGTATGTACATAACTTAATACAAAACCGTATACTCCCCATGCCTGGCCACGAGACCAGCAAGATTGATCCGTATATCCTTGAGCAGTCTTCCCATAGAGCGGTTCACCATTCTCTGTATCCATATAAAAGGTATGATATGTTGACGAATCCTCTCTGACAATATATTTAGCTGCTTGTTTAGCATGATTAACAGCAATATCATAATATTTTTTATCACCTGTTTTTTTTGAAGCAAAATACAATAACGGCAAATTCATATTGCAATCAATAATCATTCTGCCAAGCTGTTCTGGGTCTGACAAATTCCCCCATGCTTGAATAATCTTCGCCCTTTTATGATAACGAGTGATCAACTTATCAGCAGCTTTAATTGCGGTTTCTTTTGCGGTTTCATCACCCAACACTTCATATCCAGCTACACATGATAACGAGTATAAAAAGCCAATATCATGTGTTTCTAATTGAATATTTTTTGTTAACCGTTCTTTAAAGCTTTCAAGCTGTACTTTTATCACATCAAGATATTTATCATCACTAGTATATTCGTATGCTAGATAAAGCATACCAATCCAAAAACTAGCAGTCCAATCAGTGTTCTCTTCTGGTATGTACATTAAATTTGTAGATGCAGCAGGCGGCACTTTATCTTTAAATGTATCTAGACTTGCATCGATTTTTCTCAATACGAACTGAATTTCCTTATCAAGCCAGTTTTTATCTAAAACAGGTTTGACATTAAATTTAGCATGTTTAATTCCTTCGTTAATCGTTTTCATTTATTCTATCCCCTTCCATTATTTATATTTATCCGATGGTATGGACTGTTCTACTGACGAACAGTTATCGGCTAGAAGTGCAAGTGTACCTTCTATAAACACTGATCAATTGGGAATGATTTCCCTGACCAAGCTCTTTTTGATGTCCATTCCATCGCTGGATTGCTCCAGAATGGATCTGACACTGCCAATCCTAATGGCAGGAATACTGCTGCACACAAATAGACACTGCCTGTAGATATATATCCTTCACCTATCTCAGGTTGATGACCGCAAAACCCTAAAGTAAGCCAGCCTGTATCGGTAAATGTGCCTGGAGCTTCAAGTGTCCGTTTCACGACTTGAGTTAACGCACTTCTGATTTGTTCAGGAGCTAACTCACTAGGTAAATCGTTGCGAAGTGCATGATGAGCTAATGTTTGGAAAACACCAAAACGATAAGCAATGGATCTTCCAACTGGCGGAAATGTACCCTCTGGTGAAATCAAACGCTCTTGAATAACTGCATACCTTTTAGACCTTTCTATAACAGCTTCCTTACTTTCAAGCCATTCCTTGTACTCATCACCAACAGTTTCTAATAAATCTACAAGCATAGGATGAATGACAAAGCTATTATAATAATCATAATGAAACTCAGGTCCATCACTGTAAACTCCATCTCCCAAATACCACTGATCGAATTGCTTAACAGCAAAATCAATACGCATCGGGTCCCAATCCTTTTCACCAACTTTGTATAAAAAAGCCTCAATCAATGCAGAAAATAAAAGCCAGTTAGAAAAAATCGGCTTCCGTGTCCGAGTAGCTTTTACAGCAAGTATCACATTGTTTTTAACCCTGTCATCGAGTTTCTCCCATAGTTCATATGGAGCTCTAAGAAGAGCATGGACAAAAAAGGCGGTATCCACAATCGGCTGGAAATCATTAGAAAAGTTCATATAGTCTGGTGAATTAGGATCTGTCCCTGCATCAATAGCTAAGCGTGCTAGCTCACAATATTGTAGACGAAGAGCTTCTTCCTCCCTATCTCCACTTTTCTTTTCAAGCCAAGGAGCCATCCCGACAAGGAGTCTGGAGAGCGCTTCCAAATGAGCGAATTGTTCACGATTCGTACCTTCCTTCATCTCAACTGGCATTACTTTTTTTAATGTTCTATCCTTTAAATTCAAAAGAACTGGGTTTGCAATTTTTAACATGGATTGAAGCCAATATTCCCGAACTTGATAGTTTTCCACGGTCACTTTTCACCCTCCGATCTATTTTAGTAACTAATTCTTTACTAAATTATAACTTACGTATTATTCTAAAAGTATTTATAAGATTACCAAAAATGTCGTTCTATTGTTCTATATATACTTGTACACTCAAATAATAGGTTTTCCAGTGATTGATTATATGTGGAGGAATTTTTAATGAATAATTTATTTGAACAAATAGATCTTAAACCGTTTAACTGGGTTTACCGCAGGGTTTCTGAGAAGGATTTCCAAGGTTATTATCATTGGCATCAAGGGTGTGAAATATTATTTGTATATCGTGGACAAGGGCGTGTAATTGTAAATCAGCAGACTTATGAGATAAAAAAGGGGATGCTTTTCTTTTTTCAACCTTTTCAATTGCATAAAGTATATGTGGAAGTATCCCCTCAAACTCCGTATGAGCGAAGCATTCTTCACTTTGATATACTGACTCTCGGGGATAAAAATCTAAACCTTTTACCAGGCCTTAATGCCTTGTTAAAAAAATTACAGTATGGTGTTAATGAACTTCAGGCTTTTGATTTAGAAAATGTTTTTGATTATATGTATGAGGTATATGAAATATTTAACAAATCATTATATACAAGCAATTGGGAAGAAGACAGCCAGCTTTTTTTAATGCAATTGCTCTCTTCTATCCGTACAAACAGCAAAGATATTATTCTAGATACAACCACTAAAAGTGAATTCAGACCATTATTCTATTCAGAAAGGATTATGCACTGGATAGAAGCTCATTATATGGAGCCATTTGACTTAGAAGGATTATCGGAGGAACTCCATTTATCAAAATCATACATATCAAGAAGTTTTAAACGTGAAACGGGGAGTAGTTTAACAGAATATCTTACTATTCGGAGAATAAAGGAAGCTTGTCAATTACTTGAAACGACTAATAAGCCTATAGAGTTAATTAGTGAAAGCATAGGATTCAAAAGTGTATCATATTTTATCCAGTTATTTAGAAAACTGGTCGGAACCACGCCACATCAATATAGACTTTCCCACCGAAGAATTCTAAACTAGACTAGAAGTTAATACCAAACAGAAGGAGCTGCCGCTTGACAGCTCTATTTTAATTCCAGCATCGTTACTGAACTATACTAAACCTCTAACTTAATAAAAATTTTCTCCATAATGTTTCTTCGACCATAAAATAACCTTCATGTGAACATCCAGCTAATATGCATTTTTCATTTTGGTAAAACATTAAATCTTCCGGTAATCCTGGATGAAGCCAGTCAAAAAGGGAGTTACTATGTTCTTTCAGGAATTGCCTTGTAGCATTATTTAACATAAAATAAAAAACGTAAGCTGTGGCTTCAGAAAGTTTCGTAGTTTTCCATTCTCGCTGAATTTTTCTATCAAGTAAATGCTCTTTTATAATAACGATCAGG
Source organism: Bacillus sp. (in: firmicutes) (assembly GCA_031179905.1). GTDB lineage: Bacteria > Bacillota > Bacilli > Bacillales > Cytobacillaceae > Niallia. Next base: position 9,252 of record JAPSHL010000007.1, read on the forward strand.
GGCATCAACATAGGCAAGTCGTTCTTCTTCAATCTCATCATTTGTCTATTCTCAACAAATGCAAACACATTACAATTTCTGGATAGTAAGTCGATTAATTGTTTATATCTTTTCCCTTTTACATTTTCAGTTACCATTAGTATTTTTTATTTCTCCTCAATCACACTGCATTAAATTAGTAATCCAACATATTTACTTTGAAAGGTTTTCCACCCATTGATTATTCCACTGGAAATATAACTCCTCATTATCCTTTAGTAAAAATATGTCTTTAGGGTAAGGTAATGCAAGTTCGGGTATCATATCCGGTTTAAAGTACTGTAGCTCAGCCGTTTCTTTATCATTTGGATTTAGAGTGCCGCCATTAATGCCGCACTGAAACATAAAAACGTTATACTCGACTTGATCACCATTTGGGTATTGATAACGAAAATCTTTACCGCCAAACACTCCTACTAGCTTTCTCAGCAAAACAATTAATCCTGTCTCTTCCCATACTTCACGAACAATAGCTTCGGCAGGTGCTTCTCCAGGTTCGATTGCACCAGCAGGAAGACTCCACTTTTCCCCATTCCCCTTGTTTTGCAATAAAATTTCTCCTGAATCATTTCGGATCACTGCCGCTACACTTGGCATAAATATTTGTTCGTTACCAATTTTCGAGCGGATTTTTTTATAATATTCAGACATGGACATTTTCCCCGGCCCCTTTTCCTGATGTAATAGATATCAAGTAATCATTTTTTTGGCAGCAAGTTACTAGTAAGTTCCTCAATTAATTCGATATGCCTCTTGCTTTTTATATAATATGTTTTTTTATATTCGGATAAATGATCATATTATTTAATTCTGACAAATTTATCACTTAACCCTTACTTGCTTTGGATCAGGATTATCTGGCAGCTTAGGAATACCATCTATTATTAACAATATAACCTACCTCCCCACAAGCCAAGCATTTATAGTAACCTCGGTTTATAGGGCAAAGAGGCATAACTATATTCCTTATGATCGACTAATAGCTATTCACTATCATTATCTTATAGAAAAAAAGAAACCATTAAACGAAATGACATTCTACATCCAAAAGAGTATTTTTTTGTAAATTATAACATTTTATTGGTATAATTAATAAGGGGTGCTGAAGTGGGAAAAATTTTTTTCTATATACTTTTAGTATTATTAGTAATAACGGTTGTTAGTTTTGTTATAGGAAATCATACGTTAGGCTATGTTGCTGGTTCTGTATTTGGCTCTTTAGCATTGGGTATAAGTTTTGTTTATTCATCAAGTGATGATGATAAATATAGAGCTAACAACTTAAACACTGGCAATACCCGTCCCAAAAAATAATCTACTCAAAAAAACGCAGGATACTTACATCTGTGTTTTTTGCTGTTTAAAACCGCTAGCCTTACTCTATGTTTCTATACATCTCACGATATGGACTAGGTAAAATGGATTCAGATGTTTGTTCCGTTGTAACTAGCTCAAAATGTTAACCATACAGCGAAGCTGCATTGGTACATTGTACGCTCGCGGAATGAGGGCAAGCCTGAGTTTTAAACAATTCAGACTGCCTTGAACTGAATAAATGCTTTCGGAGAATCGATACGAAGGGTCATCAAATTCTCATTAAAGGTGTAAATCGCAACGAGGAACATCCCGACTGGGAATTTGCTTTTCCACCTAAACTGATGCATAAGAACTTTATATCATTAAAGAATTGGGATGCAATCCTTTACTGGATCTCATGATCCTTAAAGTCCGTATTTGCTGGATGAATGGCATTCGGTTCTGGGGTGAAATTCCGATTTGAGGTGCCCTTCTGCCAATTGAAACAGTCAGTTAAATCAAGTTCTAGAAGCGAGCAGATTTGATCAATTTTCCGAGACAGAGCTCGCTGTTTTAACAATTAGGGGCTCGTGAATGAATATCGTAAGCCCAAATTATCGTATCGAGAAGTGAAACGTATTTACCATTCTTGGTAAACTGGCAAACTTAAATTAGATAGTTTAAAAACCACAGGTTATCATTGTGGTTTTTTCCTTCTTGTTCAGAAATAAATGGAAAGATGGAAGGCTAATTTCACCAAACGGATAAACTTATTCTTTTATCATTTTCCTCTTTAACATATTCTAGACCATCAAAACCATGTGATTTTGCATGCCCATATAGAAGTTCAAGTGTAGAGCTGTCTTTACAATATATTGTAACGAAGCTACAATCAACTAATAATAACACTACTTGACAGTCACTTTTCAGAAACTCGTCATAGGTATTTATTTCTTTTATTTGCTTATCTTTTGGAAAAGCTTTTAAATCAGCAAATATGCAATAATAAAAATTGTTCTTTACCCTTTCAGAAAGAGCAGAACCGTCCATTATTTCATCTGGCAGAAGCGGCTCTTTTATCTCTCCTTTTTCCACTGTATAGGACTCACCGTCAATACCCCAATTAAAAGAAGCAACATCAAGCGGTCTTACTATTTCTCCAAGAAACTTTCCATATTGATTAGGAATTTCAAAGCTGATTCCTCGTTTCATTCTTCTCACCTACCTTGTTCAAATTCTAAGTAAATTCAAATACAATCAATCCTTCTTTATTACAATCGATAATTTATAATTCGCATGCTGATTAAGACTGACTAAAAACTCGTCAAGCTGCTCGTTAGAAGGAAACTTGCATTCAAGTATGTAACAGCTGTCTCCACTAATCTTATAATTATTTAGAATATAATTCTCTTGCGTTCTAATAAAGGTTAAATAAGGTTCATGATAGGTGCTTTTTGTAAAAATATTGATAAAGGCATGAATATAATAGCCTAATTTCACGTCATTGACTTTTATGGTATAACCTTCAATAATGCCATTATCCTCTAGTCTGGCAACCCTCGTCGAAGCTGCTTGCCCTGTTAAATGCACCTTTTGTCCAAGCTCTTTCATTGTAATGCGACTGTTCTCTGACAGCACCTTTAAGATAAACAAATCTGTATTGTCTAACAATCGATCCAACTCCTTTCATTTATCAAGTAAAACAGCGAAAAGACTTGATTTTATCTGTGTAAGTGATCAATGGTCATAGTATAAACTATACCCATACCATAAATAAACAATAAAAGGAGAACACACAATGAATATACAACAAATTCGCAATGCTACGATTCTCGTCCATTATGCTGGGAAAAAGTTTCTAATTGACCCCTTCCTTGCTGAAAAGGATACGTATCCACCTTTTCCAAACTCATTAAGACAAGATCAAAAAAATCCGTTAGTAGGCCTGCCAATTCCACTTGAAGACATTTTAAAAGATGTTGACGCTGTCATTGTGACACATTTGCATTTAGATCATTTTGATGATGCAGCCAAAGACGCACTTTCAAAGGATGTTAAAATGTTTGTACAAAGTGCTGAGGATGCTGAGGAAGTCAATAAAGCAGGATTTCACAATTTAGAAATTTTAGCGGAAAATACTTCTTTTAATGATATTCAGCTAATCAAAACACATGGCGAGCACGGCAGAGGAGAAATACTAAAATCTGCTGGGCCTGTATGCGGCGTGGTCTTTAAACACGAAAGCGAAAAGACACTATATGTTGCAGGTGATACAGTCTGGTATGAAGGAGTTCATACAGAAATCAACAAACATAACCCTGAAGTTATTGTTGTTAATGCTGGGAACAATCAATTTTTTGAAGGCGGCTCTTTAGTAATGGATGAAAAGGATGTCTATGAAGTTTATAAGACTGCACCTCAAGCAGTAATCATCGCCGTTCATTTGGAAGCAGTCAATCACTGGATATTATCGAGAGACGAATTAAAATCATTTGTAAAAGAAAAAGGAATCTCCGCCAATGTTTTAATTCCTGATGATGGTGAGTCTTATACATTATAAATACTACTAAGATCCAGGGCAGTTTGTTTATTAGCCCTGGATCTATTTTATGTATGCATTTCAAATGCATTTAATAACTTGTTAGTTATTGTCGATATAGCTAGATTATCCTTCCTTCTCCTTTCTCTGATAATTAAGGAAAAAGGAGGTTAATTTATGGGAGAATACCTTTAATGGAATATTGTAAGAACATTATTGGGCGCAGAATATGATTTTCAAGAGAAATGGAATGCAGTTCGTTACCATGTTGGTGGAATAATCTTTGCCATGTTTAGTAGCAATGAAAAAGGGCAAAAATATTTAACCTTAAAATGTAGTCCAACTGAATCAGAAGAATTACAAGAAACATAAAAAGATATTATCGTTTCAGGCTATTACATGATCAAAACACATTGGATTACTGTTTATTATGAATCAGTTTTAACAGTTGAATTTCTTCAAAGTCTAATAGTTGATTCCTATCAATTAATTTTTAATAAGTTAACAAAGAAGCAGCAGAATGAGATAATCAATAATGTAACTTAAGTGATTGAGCTTTCCTTTCGATGGGATTTCTTTAGATTTTTTGCTTGTTCTATCAGTCTATTTAATTAATTCACCACTTGCCTCCTTTGAATAAGCAGTCTTAAATACCACAATGATATATATAATATTCGCCGTCTAACAATTCCTCTGACATTGCAATGATACTTTCGAGCTGAGTAATTACTCTATCTCGGTCGAGAATTAACCTTTCATACTCTCCTTCTTCATTGTCACTCCAGACAAAACTGCCCGTAAGCTTCATTATCATAGGAGCGTTTTCAAATAAATTTTTCCATGCAGAGAAAATATTTCTAAGTGTGATAGCTGATTGTTTATCAAAAAGTGTCAAACCATGATAATTAATCCCATGTCCTGCTGGCACTGTCCGTATACCTGGATTTTTTGATGGTATCCACTTTAAAGAGTCTATTATATACAATATCAAATCATCGTGAAGGACAACACAGTCAAGGAATGTTCTTTCGTCGTGTGTAAGCTGCCAATATTCCCGTATATCCGTAGTTTGGGGAATAAGGTAAAATTCATGTTCTAATGCCATTTACTCCTCCTATTATTCTTAATTAGACTAATTATCTAAAACTGCTTTATGTATACTCAAAACAAATCACAGCTTTTCTTAATTCTTTATTGAAAAATAAATATATCCGATCTGCACCAAACGCTTGAAAGTAATAACCTGTAGCAAATCCGATATAGGTAAAGGGTTGACCAGTCTCATCTCTAGGAACATTGAATAAATTTGTATATTCAAAAACCTCGTTTTCATGATTACAATCCTCTAATAACTCTTGCCCCTTTTCAGTCAAAAACCGGAGATCATCCAAAATCCCATTAACAGGAGGATAGCTAAGTCCCCAGCCACTATCCTGTTTTTTTGTGAATTCATCTTCTAACACTTCTACCGCAGTAAACTTTTTTCCAAAGCTAGAATAAGGATATATCTTCTTATTACGCTGAAAGTATTCTTTTCGTATATTGTAATCTACATCATTATCAAGATATGCTTCCTGCAACATTTCAGATTGTTCCTGCTCTATCTCAAAGAATTTCCAGTCTGCCTCAAATTTATATTTTCCTTCAACAACATCAAAACCTATCATATCCTCTTTCGTAAATTTTGAATGAAATGGCGAAGTTAGTTCACCAACGCACCCTTCATAAATTTCCTTTACTGAGACAAAATGGAGCCACTCATCCCACCTCGGATGAACACATTGTAAATTTACCGAACAAATGGGCAGGAAATGTTTTCTATGTTGTTCTATCTGATCGTAAAAAACTTCTTCATAACAAGGAAATGGCCTAATGAACTTTTCAGGAATTTTCATCTTCTTTTTGTCACCTCTTTTTTTAGAAGTTTATTCTTTCAAAACTATTTCCATTGCAGGATGGGCGTTTAAACCTGAACATTCATTGACCCATTCATAGAAACAATGTGTGCAACGGAGAACAGTATGTTGATTTTTAAATTCTCTCGATTCCTTTCGATATCTCTCATAATCATGTGGAAACATATCTAAAAGTGTACGATTGATAAAATTACTAATACACTCCTGTCCATTCCAGTATTCTTTATCATCTTTATATTCAATCATTTCTCATACATTCTTCTCACTATGAACTTAGTCATCAGCATACTAAATATTAGCTTCTAAAAGCGTGTAGACATCATCAACAAAACGGGCATAAATCTGTCCGCTTCAACAACATCCCAAACAAAGTTTTTCAATACACACCAAACCCCTACATATATTTGAGGGGCCTGTCTCTACAACGTTATTTTGTTTTAAATGGACAAGGAAGTGCCTTATTCCTCTTCCTCATAGGGTTTATGTTTAATATCGATTGTTTTTGTAGTGAAATCAATTTTATGCTCTAAGTTATATACACTGTGCTGGAAGGCTACAGACGATTCATCTAATGTGAAGATAGCAATTAAGTCATTCTCTCCGTCAATAACGCTATATTTATGCTGGGACTCAATTTCAACGAATAATGAATATTTTTCATGAAAGATAAGGTTCCATTCATAGGCAAGTTTTACTTGTTTGATAGACATAATAACCTCCAATATATTAATGTAATTCCATTTTATTGTATTTATCTTGAGCGAAAATGGCAAATAGTAGGTGGAAATATATTATATTTTTCTGCTTTCCTGGTTGCTGCCTAATTTTGCGTCCATTGCATAGTCTATTAATGCAAAAATAATCGAAACTACTACCCGTGTGACTGCTTCTATTTCGATAGAGTGCATTATATTGTCTAGAAAAGAAATAATAATCAGATTTACTAGAAATGATAATAATAGAAATCCGGCATCGATTTGCATGTCAGTCCATTTTTTTGCCTTTCTCATAAATATGCGCATGACATTTGTAGTCAATTCACCAACTGTTCCAAATAATAAATAGCCAGTAATAAACCAAAATAATGCTCCAAAGGAATCATAGTGTACACCTAACAGCCTAAACAATCCGATAATCCCAAAAAAGTAAGCTGCCGTAATTACCCCGATGGCAGCTATTAGCATTACAGCAACTACAGTGATGATGAATATCTTTGTACGAAGACTTTCTTGTTTAAAGGGTTTATCATCACTCATTTTTACCACCTCAATTTGCTTGATGGTTTATTTACGGTTACTTGCAAAAAAAAGTTTCGTGTTTATAACAAGCTTTACATAGAATAAAAAAACTTCAGGATGCTGACACCCTAAAGTTCTAAACTGTTTCTCTTTCCATTAACTTTACGATAATTTCCTTATTGGAAACATTACCTCTCATTGCTTGGAGAAAAAGATTTTTTCCTAACTCAACAAGCGGTATATCAATAGTGGTTATATTCATCATTTTAGCGATGGGCTCATTATTGAATCCAATAATTGCAAGCTGATCCGGAATTAATAGTCGCTCCTTTTGACAAGCTATCATAATCCCTGCAGCCACTTGATCACTTGTGACTAAGAGCGCAGTTGGTCTACTATCAAGATTTTTCATCTTCTCTATAACTTTCTCCCCGTCTTCAAAGTACAGACAATCATCCATAATGTAATCAGAATAGAACGGAAGCCCATGCTTTTTCAAAAAGTCTATATAAGCTTGTTCTCGTAGCGAACTGTTCGCACCGGTTTTTCTTCCCACACAATAGCCGATTCTAGTATGTCCTTTTTGATACAAATACTCTAATGCTTGGAAGAAAATCTTATAATGATCGATAAAGGTCGAGGAGAAATTCTTTGCGAGGATTTTTTCACAAAGGACAATTGTTCCATACTGAATATGCTCTTGAATCAAAGATAAATCACATTTTCTTGAACAGATAATCAAGGAATCAATCTGCTTTTCCTTCAACATCTGTAACGCTTCCATTTCTTTTTCTTCTGCATAATCTGTTTGGAACAATACGAGTTTATAATCATTTTCTAAGGCTTTTTTGGCAATTCCTTTAAGAAGCAACGCAAAATAAGGACTATCGGTTACTGGCAGCACCACACCCATCAGCTGTGTTTTCCCTCTGCTTAAATGGACAGCATTAATATTTCTGTGGTAATTAGTGGATTCAATTGCTGATAAAACAGCAAGTTTCTTTTCCTTACTCACATATGGATGGTTATTCAAGACACGGGATACTGTCGAGACTGAAACTCCCGATATTTTTGCCAAATCTCTAATATTGGTCATATCCTCACCTTTTAACCTCAAAATTCTTCAATTAATGAAAACATTATATTATATGAAACGGGTACCAGGTCAATTCACTAAAAAAGGACCTCTACAGGTCCTTTGCCCAAAAAATGTCCTTTATCTATCTTTAGGTTTTGTGGATGAATCAATGAAATAGTCATCAAATGTTTTTATTGGTGTAATATCGGTTGTTTCTCCTGATGTTTTTATACAAGCATATGTGCCACAAAGAATTATTAAGCAAAGTAAGATGAGTGCCAGCATAAGTTCTCCTCACTTTCTCTTCATTTGCTTAAATAGTAAGTTATGAAACGCTTCCCAGGTCAATATTTTTTTATATTTAGACATAACCTTGACTTGAAATGCGTTCCATACTTTAACTTTATTAAAGAGCTTATAGCAATGAAAAAAATTAATCAAAGGAAGGGTTTGTATGGAGAACTTAAACGGCAAAGTTTTTTTATCAGTACCTCATGAAAACACTTTTGATTTTTTTAATGACTGTATTTTTCACTATACTCAAGATCAGATAATAGTGACCGCTACCTTTTACAGTAAAAGTATTTGTTATGGAGAGCTTGTAGGAATGGCAAACAAAACTGGCATTCTCCATGTGATTTTCAACCTCTTTTGTACAGATTCCACCTTTCACAGTGGCATTTGTGATTTTCATGAACGCAGGTTTGCTGATTGTTATATATTATGCGGAAAGGTTACTCTTGCTGGAGAGAATGAAATCACGAAGGAAATTGTACTACAGGAAATAAGCACTACTTCAAAATGAAAACATTTGATTATTCATATAAGCAATTATTCCTATTTTCCCCGTTATTAACAATAATTTACACAGTCTTTACAATCTATTAACTAAGCTGCTTTATACTCATAAGCAATTGATTATATTCTATCTAGGGGTGATTACATAGTTTAATAGATTAACGAAACTCACTTCATCCAAAACAAACTACGTTTATAGTATGGAAAGGGGAAATATTAACATGAAGATAAATAAAAAGGTCATCGGAATCACTCTAGCAAGCTCGTTAGCACTTGGCACGCTTGCCTACACATCAGCAAATGAGAAAGTAGAAGCAAAAAAAGAATCACAACAAGCAAAAAATGTCATTGTGCTTGTAAAGGATGGAGTTAGCTCTACTACTACTACCCTTTCTAGATGGTATAAAGGTGAGCCTCTTGCAATGGACGAAATTCTGTCTGGTGGTGTCCGGACATATTCCGCTGAATCGGCTGTCACAGACTCTGCTCCTGCGGGAACTGCGATGGCAACTGGCAATAAGTCGAATGACAAGTTTGTTGGGGTTCTGCCAGAAAAGGTTGCGTCACCTGGTGTAGATTCTTCCCTTGCCGATAACCCGTTTAAGCCGGTGGCGAACGTATTGGAAGGAGCTAAGCTTGAAGGTAAAGCAACAGGGATTATCTCAACATCAGAAATCCAGCATGCGACGCCAGCTGCATTCTCTTCCCATGCAACACACCGGACGGATTATGACAATATTGCTGAGCAGCAAGTTTATCAAAACATGGATGTTGTATTAGGCGGCGGTAAGACTTCTTTAGAAGCAAAGAACCGTAAGGACGGCGAAAATTTAGTTGATGTAATTGAGGACAATGGCTATGATATGGTTGAAACTCGTGACGAACTATTAAATTCTAAATCAAAAAAATTGTGGGGAACATTCGCGCCCGCAGCATTAGCTTATGATATGGACCGCCCGCAAACAAACCCTGAAGAGCCGACTCTTGCTGAGATGACGAAAAAAGGTATTTCAACACTTTCTAAAGACAAGGATGGATTCTTCCTGTTTGTTGAAGGAAGCAAGCCTGACTGGGCAGCTCATGCCAATGACCCAATTGGCATGATCAGTGATACACTTGCTTTTGACGAAGCAGTAAAAGAAGCGGTTGCTTTTGCTAAAAGGGATAAAAATACGTTAGTAATTGCTGTATCTGATCATGGCAACAGCGGAATATCAATCGGGAACCAAAATACTAACTCTTCTTATCCTTCTACTCCAGTTTCAGCTTATGTTGACCCATTGAAAAAAGCTGAAATGACTTTAGAAGGTGCATTAAAGCAGCTGAATAAAGATAAATCAAATGTTTTAGAAGTTGCTGCATTGTACGGTATTGACAATCCAACTGCAGAAGAAACTAAAGCATTGAATTCATCTGCTGACTTAAGCAAAACGCTTGTTCAGCTTCTTGCAAAAAGAGCTAATCTTGGCTTCACAACAGGCGGCCATACAGGTGAGGATTTATTCATGTATTCTTACGGACCAGGAAAACCAACTGGTTTAATTGAAAACACAGATGTCGCTAAGTCTGCAGCAAAAGCATTAGGATTCAATTTAGGTGAGCTGGACAAAGAGGTGTTCGTGGAAGCAGAATCTGCCTTCAAAAAAATTGGCGCAAAAATCAGCATCGACTCAGCTGACAAAAACAACCCTGTACTAGTCGTCACAAAGGGGAAAACAACTGCGGAAATTCCAGTAAATAAAAATATCGTCACAATTAAAGGTAAAGATAAAGCACTTAAAACAGTAACAGTTCAAAGCAACGGTAAATTCTATGTTTCACAAGAAGCGGTGAATATCGTTAAAAAAGGTAAATAAGCTGTTCCTTTGAAAGGCTCCCGTATTCCGGGAGCTTTTTTATTGCAAACTTGATGAGGAGATCATAATTTAATTCATCAGCTTAGCTTATTAAGATGTGTTTTGCTCATCTCCTCTAGCCATTTCAATAATCTTTTTAATAAACGGTCCCTTTCGCTCTGTATAAGCATGTCGGTCAAATTTATGTATTTGTGCCAGTTCTTCTTTAAGCGAAGCATATTCTCTTAGCGCTTCAGGATATAATCGGAGATAATTGCGAAAAAGTAATTTCTCTCGCCATTCTGTGCTATCATATTCGCAAATATGTAAATGACATATTCCTTGGCCCCATAGTCCTTTTCTAAAAAATCTTCTGTCTGTAAACTCTGGTTTATGCACAAATTCGTAATCTATTTCCATTAAGGATGGTATCCATGCGTCTACGAGCTCAAGATTATGGACACCTGCCATGATATCGATGATAGGCTTGGCTGCTAACCCTTTTATAGAGGTACTTCCAATATGTTCAACCTCAATAAGGCTATCACCTAACGCTTCACTGATACTTTTTTTCTCCCACTCAAATCGATGTTCCCAATCCGGATTATAAGGTTGCAGCTCAACAACTGATATTGTCATTACTTTCGCCCCTAACTCTATCTCGTAATCTTAACTTTATATTACTCCATGTTTTCCTTACTATGCTGCACTTGGCGGATAGCAGCTGAACATCAGACAGTGTCGCGATTGTTTTCGCAGCTGCTGCAATCGTTAAATCATCTGTATTAATACGATTTTCAAATACACTATTAGAAAGACCTTCCATACAGCGGTCAATTTGGTTTTTTGAGCAGGAGTTTTTTCTTTCGCCCCTCTTTAAATTCCTTACCTTATCCATATAGGATAATACAGACTGATTAATGGTACGCCACATCGGCAAGTCTTGAAAGTCTGCGGTTAAAGTTGATGCAGGTAAATTCTCTCTCAAAAAGTAACCGACATTTTCTGGATCATAAAGAAAAAAGTCTGGTATTCTTCTATGTAACTCGTGAGCAGTTTGTGTTTTTCCAGCTCCAATGCTCCGTTTATCCAAATAATCACCCTGCCACCCTACCTCTATTTTAGTAGATAAATAGTTAGTTAAAGCTGCTGTTGTTTATCAGCAGCTTTGGGATTCTCATTAGATTATACCTAAAATTACAATAGTGGTAAATATTTACTTTTCGTCTGCTTTTCACATAAAAAAGGCGAAGATAAAATCTCCGCCCTTCTCATTATGATTCCGTAACAACAGGCTGCCCCGCTTCATTTAAGGCTCTGTTGCGGCTTAGGAATATTGTAAGAATTAAGATGAAAAATCCCGTTCCTAACAGCAGCCATTCGATGGCAATAATATCTGCCAGTGGTCCAAATATAAGCATGCCGATTGGCATCATAGATGTAGAAATCATCCCCATTACACCAAACACCCTGCCTAAATACTCCTCGGAAATCTTTTCTTGTAGCAATACTGTTGTAGGTGTGTTAAAGATTGGCATTGCTGTACCAAATAAGCCCATGAAAATTAAATACAGCCAAAATGTCGGGGCAATACCGAGTGCCAATGTACATGCTCCCATTATGACACTTGCGAGCGTCATCGTATTGATTTTATTATGAAAACCGCCCCACGAGGCAATTATTCCACCGCCAGCGATCATGCCGATCGAAAAGGCAAGTTCTATTGCCGTCAGTTGCCAGACATCACCGCCAAAGCTCCGCGTCACTTGAAGTGGTGTAAGAAATGCCGCAGGTGCCATTAACACAAAGAAAATCGCAAAGAATATAAAGAATGATTTGAGAAAACTATGGTTATTTATATACTTTAATCCTTCTTTAAAATCAGCAAAGTAACTTGTTGTTTGCTTTTCTGCTGCCTTTTTATGCACAGAGATTTTCACAAGTGTCAGCATCGTGAAAATCGCAATTGCTGCTGTAATGACATCAATGAAAAAAATAACCTCGATTGCAGTATTAGCTAACAGTGCGGCACTGACCATCGGCGATATGAACATGATAATGGCTTGAATGCTGCCATTAGCTCCATTAACTTTTGTCAGCTTTTCCTTCGGGACAACTTGAGGCAAAATTGCTGCAACAGAAGGCGTTTGAACTCCTGTGCCAAATGCACGTATCGCTGCCATTACAAAGAGCAGCCATATCGAATCAAATCCCATTAAAAAGAGAATAGCGAGGATTAAAGTCGAAAATGCGATTAGTCCGTCTGACAGCATGATCAGCATCTTCCGGTTATACCGGTCTGCCCATACTCCCGCAATAGGAGAAAGAATGAAGGTTGGTATGAAGCCGCAAATTATATAAAGCGTCATCATCAAACCAGATTCTGTCGTTAATGTGATGTGCCACATAATCGCATATTGTACAAGCGACGAACCGAAAAGCGAAATCGTCTGACTGCTTAAGAATAGAATAATATTTCTTAGCCAAGACTCTTGGTGTTGATCATTAATTTTATTCATTTTTTATCACTCTCTTCTGCTTTTTTTATATGCTTCACCTTCATTTACTAAAATTCGTTATGTTTCATAAAAATTGGTTTAAAGACAAACGAAAAAGAGGACAGAATTCCCCCTCTTTTAAAAAACAACCGTTAAATAAGGTTTTCTTAAAAATAGACAGACCTATCCCATAACAATAAATATAGGTTTTAGCATTCAAACGTATTCTATTAACGAATGAACTTCCATTATCTTAATCGCATGGATGCTGTCAAAAGAAAAACCTCCATTTCTTATGTAGTTATATAATCATAACAAATGCAACATACCTATTCAAGCGCTTCCAACGTACCTTGAAAATTAAAATGGGGGGACTAACCATTTTATGTTAGTCCCCTTCAAGTTTTGCCGCATCAGCAAATATACAAGTCGGTACTTAAACTAGTAACAGGATTGCCAACCTCTATTTCACATGTAACCTGTTCCACTTTATAGTTATTTAGAGTGCTAAAAATTTGTAATTCTTCCATCCCGAGTTCAAAGCTCACTTCCTTTGTTTCCCCGGCTGATAGCCATATCTTCTTAAATCCTTTTAATTCCTTAACCCTTCTAGTGATGCTAGAAGCCTTTCCCTTCAAATAAAGCTGAATCACATCATAACCGTCACGCTCACCTGTATTAGTGACAGCAATGGTTAGAAAAAACTTTTTCCCTGCTGATAATTGCTCGACTGACAGCATTTGGCTTTCTACTTGCAGATCTTTATAGTCAAAATCCGTAAAAGATAAGCCAAAACCAAACGGATACAAGGCACTTCCAGGCATATCAAAATAGTCCTTCTTGTATCCTCCTTCTTTGTAGTTATAAAAAACTGGCAGCTGTAAGGAAGACCTTGGGATAGAAACAGGCAAACGGCCGCTCGGATTGACATCTCCAAATAAAACTTCTGCTACCGCTTGACCTCCCATTTGTCCAGGATACCAAGCACTTATTATGGCATGAGCATGTTCTGCAATCCATTGAATAGCATGCGGTCTCCCTTGAACCAGTACTACTGCAACCTTCGTTCCTGTTTCGATTACTTTTTTCAGGAGCTGCAGCTGATGGCCGCCCAACTCTAAATCGGCTGTATCGACATTCTCACCGCAATTCATTTCTTCTTTGCCAGTTGTATTGACAACGGCTCCGTTCGAGTCAAATTGGGCTTCGAAGTTTCTTGCACTTGAACCGCCTAAAACGACAATCGCCACATCTGAATATCTGGCAAGGCGAACGGCCTTCTCAATTCCTTCCTCATCACCTGAGCGTATACCGCAGCCCTGTTCATAAGCAACCTCTGCGTCCTTCACCAATTCAGTTATCCCTTTCAGGACGGTGATGACTCTGCCTTCTCGTTGAAACGGTGTATAATCGCCAAGCTGATTATACACAGCATCTGCGTTAGGACCGATAACAGCCACTTTTTTAATATCCTTTTTAAGTGGCAGAAGTCCTTCATTTTTTAACAGCACAATCGACTGTCGTGCAGATTCAAGATTGATTTTCTCTGCCTGTTCCTTGTTATACTCATGTTTGGCATTAACATAAGGTTTGTCAAATAACCCCATTTTAAATTTTAGAGATAAGACTCTTCTTACCGCATCATTAAGCTTTTCCTCACTAACAAGTCCTGTTTCAACGGCAGCTTCTAAATTGGTATACACGTCATCCCATAGGCTGATATCTACGCCGTTTTCAAGGGCCAAAGCAGCAGCTTTTTCCTTGCTTTCCGTTAAGGCAACCAAATTGTCGAGGGCACAGCCATCGGCCATTACTGCTCCCTTAAAGCCATATTCCTTCCGCAGAATATGATTGAGAAGGTAGCCATTGGCATGACAAGGAATTCCATCGATTTCATTGTAGGCGGCCATACAGGCTATCGCACCTGATTGAATGGCAGCTTTCATGGGCGGCAGATGAATTTCTCTTAATTCTCTTTCACCGATCGATGCTGGCGCAGCATTCTTGCCTCCTATCCCGTTACCTTGTGCTGCAAAATGCTTTAAAACAGCGACCATTTTTCCCTCTTCAACGTATTCACTTTGCTTTCCTTGCATCCCTGTTACCACAGCCTCTGTTAAGCGGGAAGCGAGATAAGGATCTTCACTGAAACACTCTTCCGATCTTCCCCATCTCGGATCACGGAGAATATCCAATGTGGAGACGAGGGCCAAATGAGCACCTTTTCCCCGAACTTCATCTGCCACGGCTGCCATTAATTTCTCATGCAGTTCTGGATTCCATGTCGCACCGATTCCTAAATTGACAGGGGTGATAATACTGTCTAAGCCTTGATGTCCGTGAGAGCATTCTTCCGAAAGAAGGACAGGAATCCCCAATCTTGTATGTTTAGTAACATATTGCTGAATCATATTAGCAACTTCAGCACTAGCATCCGCTGTGATCCCATTGTCAAAATGGACAGCTGACCATGGATCGGAACGAAATAACCCATAAAGCACTCCGATTCCATCCCATCTGCGAACATGCTCTTTAAACTTCTCAGTTAACACGTAGCCTGAGTCTGTTTTCCTGTAAACTTCCCAGCCATAAAGCTTCTGGTTAACCTGACCAACCTTTTCCTTTAATGTCATGGCTGACAACAATGCTTCTATTCGATGATTGATAGTTTCCTTCTCCATATTAGAATGACTCATTCCCCTCCATTCACTTCCATCTATAAATTTACTAAAATCGTTTTCACTTCAAATGGCTTTAAAGTTAGAGACAGCTTGTTTTCACACATAGGAATCTCTGCCTGTTTCTCTTCCAGCAGATTTGTTTCATATGCAGTAAGAACATTCTGAGCAAAGGATATGTGAATTTGTCCTCTGCCGCCCTTTGATTCATACATTCTCAATGTAAGACTTTTACCGTCCTCCGACTGTTTAACCGTATCGAGGATGACCTGGTTGGACTCAGATTGTATAAAAGAAAACGAACTTGGCAGTCTTCCAGGATGAGCAGAAGCACGGTAAACAATGGCAGGGTGATTTAGCTCATACCCTTCCTTAACAACGTTCGCTTCTCTCCAGTCGCCTTCATGCGGGAAAAGAGAATAGGTAAATTCATGATGACCAATGTCTGCCCCTTTATCAGGCCATTTAGGTGCCCGCAGCAAGGACAGACGCAAAACATTTTGCTTCACATCATAGCCGTATTTGCAATCATTCAGTAAACTCACACCATACCCAGTTTCTGATAGGTCGGCAAAGCGGTGGCCGCATACTTCAAATTGGGCTTGTTCCCAGCTCGTATTATTATGTGTAGCTCTTTCTACTGATCCGAACGGTATTTCAAATGTAGCTTTGTTACTCATCACATCAACAGGGAAAGCAACCTTTAATAATTTGTGCTGCTCCTGCCAGTCGACACTAGTTTGAAAGTCAATTCGTTTATTATGGTGGTATAATATCATCTCTTGTTCGATGGTTGATTGAGCAAGCTGCCATTTAAAATGGAGGATATCCTTTGTTGCTCCTTTTCGAATGCTTTGCTCTAAAAGGATAACCGTTTCTGCCGGCTGATCTGCAAATTCGGGGTCGATATCCCATGCATCCCAAAGCATTGGGCGGTCATGGAACAGCTGAAATTGATTGGCGCAGCCACCACTTTGCAATACTTCACGCTCGGCTTGGTTATCATAAAGACGGGAAATTTCCCCTTTCTCATTCCACTCTACTTTATAAAATTCCGTTTCCCATTGGCGAACGTTTACCTCTTTTTCTTCGCATCCCCGTTTCTCTAAATCTTTTAACCATATCGCTTTATAACCTATTTCGGGAATATCAGGAACGTAAATAGATAACTCAAGCCCCCCGTCTTCCCTTTGAATGACGTCCGTTGGTAGCTCTTCACCATCTCGAGTAACAGCTCCCTTATCAGCTAATTCTGGTCCGCCGATAATTTTCACTGTCTCGGACCTCACCCATGACAAGCTGTTAAAAAGAATGATTGGTGCTCCATCGCCTTCTGTGTCCATTTGCTGTTCCAACGCTAGTAAGGCGTCTAGTTTCACCTTTTCCCCGCAGGCAAAGATTTCCTTGTAGTCAGCCTCTGAATCAACATAAACTTCCGGAATGGATGAACCAGGGATAATATCATGAAACTGATTGAGGAGAAGCAGCTTCCATCCTTGTTCCAAAGAAGAAGTAAGCTTAACTCCAGCGAAGTTTACTGCCGTGCTTTCCCAAATCTCTGCATCCCGATAAAGAACCTCTGCTTTTCGGTTCCATTTTTTATTTCGCGCATGAGTAGTGTATGTTCCGCGATGAAGCTCCAGATACATATCTCCGACCCATGCAGGCAATAACGGATTTGCCTCACTAATTCCATCAAAAAATTGATGGGCAGTACTGTTTACCACAGATGGCAGGCCAGGCAGGGAGGCAGAACGATCAACATAATCAATCATTTCTTGTGTAACACCGCCGCCGCCATCGCCATGGCCATAAAGAAGCATCTGGTTGGGATGGGCATTTTTTTGTTTAAAACTATCCCAGTGGGTTTTAATTTCTTCGGGATGGGTGTATTCATTCAACCCATGATTTAAAAAGGAAAGAATACGCGTGCCATCAATCCCTTCCCAGTAAAATAAATCGAAAGGAAATGGATTGGTATCATTCCAATTCATCTTTGATGTCATAAAATAGTCAATTCCAGCACTTTTTAGCAATTGAGGCAAGGATGCACAATAGCCAAAAGTATCTGGAAGCCACTCAATTCTTGGCTGCACACCGAATTCTTCCTTATAAAACTTCATACCAAAAACAAGCTGACGAACTAAAGATTCTCCAGATGGCATATTTAAATCAGGCTCTACCCACATGCCACCGACTACTTCCCAGCGTCCGTCTGCAATATGCTTTTTAACCCTTTCATAAATTTCAGGATAATGCTCTTTTACATATGCATAAGCTTGTGGCTGGCTTTGTGCATATGTAAAACTCGGATTCTCCTCTAGCAGGGTGCTCATTGTCGAAAAAGTTCTGCTGCACTTACGAATCGCTTCCTTCACAGGCCATAGCCATGCGAGATCAATATGAGACTGACCTACCATGAGCATTTGACCAGCTGTGCTGTCTGTCAAATCAGCGAGCTTTTTCTTTAAATCTTCTTCAATGCCTGCAACCCAGGAAAAATCCCTCAATGCTTGCTGCTCTTCAGACAATATCTTTTGTTCAGCTTCTGTCAAAGCTGTTACTATTGTAGATTTGTCTATGTTACCATCAGGCAGTAATTTCGCTGTTTCAAAGTAACATTTCACCGTTGCAAGCAGACTTTGCACAGCACTATTTACTAAGTCAAGACTGCCTTGCAAAAGGGTCAAAGGAGGCGGATCGAATTCGGCTGGTTCATTCTGATAATTTAACTCATCCAGTGTTTGGCCTGCATAGTTATATAATTCTATTTTAATAGCAATTTTTTCTGCTCCCCGCACATATTTCGGAAAAGGGACAAAGCAGCGGTTACGGTCAATTCCATGATGTGGTACGCCATTAATAAAAACCAATCCTTCATGAAGGGTTCGACGGCCCTTTGCTCCGGACAGGAATGTCAGACCAAAATGCCGATTCTGCCAGTCAGCCGGAATGTCAACTTCCTTTTCCAAAAAAATCGTGGCGCCCGCATCGATTAGCCAATCCCCTTCATTAACAAGAACGGTATCGTTTGATTCAAACTCATATTTTCCAGGCCCCATATAAATCCCGCGTTTTGCAAGCCAATCCATGATATGAATTGACTCTAAAACTTCATGCTTGCCTAAATGCTGTATAAATCGCTGTATTCTCTCCAAAGACAACGTTATCCCCTCCTAAGCTATTATTTCAATGAAGGAAAATGACAGACAGCAATGTATCTGCCATTTTTCCTAAATACAGCACTTGTTTACTTCGACCAATTTCTTAGGAAATAATCCGCACTTGCTTTTAATGTAGTTTTTGCTCCTTGCGATATACTCTTCATTTGTTTACTATCCATTTCTTTCTTAAACTGTTTCATTTGTGCTGCCGCCTGCTTTAAACGACCATCGTCATAATGCTTCTTTGCAATATTCAAGGTTTTTGTTAACTGCTTGCCAGCAGTTTCGGTCAATTCACCACTAGCTACGAAATCATTTATTTTTTTGTAAAAATCATCAAAGGTCATTCTGATAATTGTTGTCGCTTTATTACCTGAATAATCCTCTATTACAAATTCAAGGATGCTGTCTGTTGCTTCCGTTTGGAAGGTGAGCTCCTTTAATTGTGTGCGGCCACGTACAATATAAGGCTTACGGCCTTGGCTGTATGTCGTGTCAAAAGTTTTGGCAACACTATTTTCATAAACATATATATGGTGCCAATCTCTTGAATCCGGTAAATCCCACTTAACTGAAGTCCCATCAAGGGAGACTTTGTCGGCCGGATATGCTTCAATTGATTTATCAACAAACGTGCCGCGATAGCTTACCCAGTTTTGGCTGCCAATTTTTAATTTGAGATGATATTTATCTCCATTCAACGGCATGTTAGGCAGTTTAATTTCTGTCTTGCCGTTTTTTGCTGTGACAGTTTTATTAACTTCCTTTGCATAGTCATACTCTGTTGCAATATTAATAGTGATTTTTCCATCCACATTGTCTGGGTTTTTCCATGATACTAACATATCGCCATTATCAGCTTGAGTTGCTTCGATGCTATGAACTCCTTTTGTTAAATCATAATGCACGACAGCAGGAGAACTTTCTTTACCGTCTTGACTTACAGCTGTCAGAGAAATTTCACCAGATAGTTCGTGTGAATTTTTGATGTAAAATACTTCGTCATAAATGCCGCCAACATAAACTCCGTTGTTATAGACATTGTATTGCTTCACATCATCATAATCGTCCAGCTTCCAAGTGATATACATTTCGTTAGAATCACGCAGTGCCTTTGTTATTTTGAGACCAGATGGTGCCTTCGGTTTCTTAATCGAGCCATCACTGATTTTCACTTGCCCGATATTCATCTGATAACCAGCTATTTTATCTTGTTTTCCATTAGCAAACACGATTCCAAATGCGGCAATGTCTTTGCCGGCATATTTGGACAAGTCAAGGTTTGCTGTTACCCATCCAGCCGTTTTTTTGCCGGAATTAGGGACTTCCACTTTCACTGCCTTGTCAGGGTTATCCTTAAAGAATAAACCGATACTCATTACTGATGCGTCATCTTGTGATGTTTTATTATAGGTAATTGAAAACTTCGAGCTCTTCTTCACTTGTAAATTGGTCTTATAGAGATGTAAAAGATTTTCTGCATCTAAGTTGCCATTTACCACTAGCGAGCTGCCGCCATTAAAGGCACCAATCTTTTGATAACTGTATCTTTCGCCTGCATTATATTCAGAACCAAAATCAAAATCTGCCTGCAGCGGTGTTCCTTCTGTTTCCATCCACCATTGCCATGTCACTGGAATATCCTGAATATTAATATTCGACCATTCTTCTTTATTGCTTACCTTGCCATTTACAAAGTAATTCAAGCCACGGCCCATATTAAAATTGGATACAAAGTTGGAACCTTGAATCACACTGCGCTCCGCGATATATGCTGCAACACCGTCCCAGTTATCTCCTTTTACCGCTACATCTGCAAGCTTCGCATTTGGGTTTCGGCCCGTATTGCTTGGGTCAAGATTAGGACCACTCCACCAGGCACGGTCTCGAATAAAGGACATCCATTGGTAATCACTGTTATTACGGCGGCTTGTATCTTCTCCGCCAAGATCTTCATCCAAACCATGATGTGTAAAATCAGACCCTAGCATGGCAATACTATTCAACGGCTTTCCGTTACTGTCCAGATTATTTCGCAAATCATTCCGTTGTTTATTAAACCGGTCGCCGCCTGCTTCTACACCCGCAAATACAGTTTTTAAAGGATCTAACCCTAAACTTTCAGCATGGGCTTTCGATTTTTCCATCTTTTGTCTGTTCCAAAGATAGTTCAAGAAAATGGAGTTTGCCAAATCGCCATATTTTGTATCCTTTAGAAATGGACTATTGACAGCAGTGAATTCGTTTTCATATTTCGTTTTGCCAGTATTATTGTCAACTGAATCGTACCACTGGACATATAAACCGCTTTCCCTTAAAGCCTTTAAAAACTCTTTATAAACAGGAATATCCTTTACAGCTACCCCTGCTCTTGCTTCTTCTTGGTTAAAGAAATAACCATCATATCCATAGTAATTAGCCATTTCTACCAGCTTTTCAGCAACAGGGAAGTTTCCTTCCTTGTCTTTAACGAGCATTTGCGTATATGTTTGCGGTCCCCTGTCATTATCTGAGAAGAAAATAACAGCTAGAGATTTCACCCCGTTTTTATGGGCTGCATTCGTATAAGCAGGATTTGGAATATTTAACGCCCCAAATTCAAACCACCTTTCATACCACGGAAGGCTCGGATTATATAAAGACGTTGGAACATCTGCTGACGCTGTTCCATGCCAGTACGAATAATAATCTACATACTGCCAGTATGGAAACGTATATTGGCCGAACTTATTTGTGTATGAAGTACTGTCCATAAACGCATTCCCATAGTCACCAGCCAGATTTAACATCTGTGTTTCCGGGTTTAAGTCTGGGTTTGCCTGTGTGGCAGCAAACGCTTGATTTCGTTCTTGTAATGGCACTCTCGACCTGAGCATTTCAGCATATTTATCTGTTTCTGGCTGCCATTCTAAAATGTCATTCGCTGTATATCCGTGTTGGGCTGGCTGATTTAATCCGGTTGCACTGTCACCTGTAAACGGCAGAGTATCCCCCGCCAATGCTGAAGATAAGTTTACCTGCAAGGTAAACAGCATTAAAACTAGCACGATTAGTGATTTTTTCGGTTTTCTCCAATGACCAAACATCCATTGCCCTCCCTTATTTGTAACTGATATATGTGCCGACATAGAAGTAAATTGAAATCTTTTTGTTTTAAACACGCTGTAAAATACGCATTTCATCCATTTAAGTGATAAAGTCTCCCCCCCTTAAGAGAAATAGTTTCACTTGATGTCATAACCCAATATGTAAACCCTTACATAATTTTATCAGGACTATCCTTTCCATCCTATTGGTAAAAGCATAGATTAATTGGTTAAAATAAAGAACACATTATATTCATAAAAAAAACGTACCACTATTTTGCAGTGACACGGTTTCTCTATCAATATTTAAAATGAAGAAAATGAAACAACGCCCCTACTAAATTGGCATCATTTCCAAATAGACACGCTTCCACTTCAATCTGTAACGTAGAAACATCATTTCGCAATCCAATTAATTCACGGTTTATTCCGTCTATTACTTCTGGCCGGCTGCTGATTCCTCCGCCAATCAGAATTTTCTCAGGATCTAGGGCATATTGTAAATTATAAATACCGATTGCAAGCCTTTTATAAAAATCGGAAAGACATTCTAGAGCAATCGTATCGCCTTCCTCTGCTAAACGGAATACATCTTCTCCATTAAAGGTACCTTCCTCAAGTTGCTTTCTCCTTTTCACTTCCTTCACTAGTGCATTAGTGGAAGCAACAAGGCTCCATGTGTTTTGAAGGTCTTGTAATGGTGCACTCATTATCATGCAGCCGAACTCTCCGCCGTGAAGGGAAGCTCCGCGTAAAATAGATTGGTTTAGGACTATACTGCCGCCAATTCCTGTTCCTACCACAATACAAATATAGTAATCTGCTGCTTTTGCTGCACCTAACCAGCCCTCTGCCAAGGCAGCGCAATTCGCGTCATTTTCAATCGCCGTCCGAAGTCCAGTCTTTTCTTCAATGAGGCCAATCATGTTTACCCCATGTATATATGGAATTGCACTCGCTCCCCCGATAAACCCTGATTTTACATTTACAGCACCTGGTGAACTTACTGCAATACCTTGAAGACTAAAGTCATCGGAATTTTCTTCGACTATTTCTTTTAATTTCATCAAAAAATTATCTATTCCATCCTTAGGTGTTGTAAGCTTGCCGCTTCTTAGCTTTCTAGCAGAATCATCCATAACAGCGTACTTGATAAAGGTGCCGCCAATATCGAATACCATATAGGCTTCCATCAGATCTCCCCACTCCACTCTTCTTAAAATCCGTTGTTCTCTGCCAACAGCTTGTACCATCGTCCCGATTTCTTAATGGTTCGTTTTAATCCGTTCTTTAAATCTACTTCGACTAAGCCGTAGCGGTTTTTATAAGCATTTGTCCATGACCAGTTATCCATAAATGTCCACATATGGTATCCGAGGCAATTGGCTCCTTCTTGAATTCCTTTATGTACCCATTTCAAGTGCTCCCTCACAAACTCGATTCTGTAGTCATCCTCAATGTATCCTTCGCCATTGCGGAACTTTTCCTCTCCCTCCACCCCCATACCATTCTCTGAAATAAAGAAAGGAATATTGCCATAATTATCACGGATATCAACCATAATGTCATAGATTACTTCCTCTGCAATCTCCCAGCCGCGGTGCGGATTGATTTTCCGGCCAGGCATAATATAGGGATCAAATAGATGTTCCGGCATAAATAGAGCATTCCCAGACTCTTGTTTTTCTTTAGCTTTTACACGGCGAGGCTGATAGTAGTTTACTCCTAAAAGATCAATCGGATGATCACGGATCACTTCCAAGTCTCCCGCCTCCACTAGCGGAAGCAAATCTCTTTCTTTTAAAATATCAATCAATTCACGGGGATACTCCCCTTTTGTGACCGGATCCAGAAAACTGCGGTTAAAGAATAAGTCCGCAGTACGGGCTGCTGCTAAATCCTCCTTATCCTCGCCTCTTGGATAAGAGGGAGTTAAGTTTAGGATGATCCCGATTTTGCCAGCTAAGTTCAAGTTCCTAAATGCCTCGACCGCCCTTGCATGAGCAACAATTGTATTGTGCGCAACAACGGCAGCACGTTTGAAATCTGTTATATTAGGATAATGCAAATCGTATAAATAGCCAGCTTCAACAGGCACTATAGGTTCGTTGAAGGTAAACCAATACTTTACCCGGTCACCAAATAAACGAAAACAGGTATTAGCATAGTTTACATAGGCATCAATCACGTCTTGGCTCTCCCAGCCGCCTTTTTCCTGCATGCACATCGGCATATCAAAGTGATATAAATTGATAAACGGCTCTATACTATGGGCAAGCAGTTCATCAATGATTTGATTGTAAAACTTAACCGCTTTCTCATTGACTTCCCCTGTTCCATCTGGAATTAACCGGGACCATTGGATAGATGTGCGAAAGGAGTTATGACCCGTTTCTTTCATGAAATGGATATCATCTTTAAACCGATGGTAGAAATCCGATGTATGTTCTGGACCGACGCCATTATGAAAACATTCAGGCTCATTGCTGTACCAAAAATCCCAAATACTTTCTTTTCTTCCATCAATCAGTGCTGCTCCTTCTGTTTGCGGACCGGATGCTGCACTTCCCCACCAAAATTTTTCAGGAAAAAGATATTTGTTTTTCATCATTATCACCACTTTACTTTTATATTTTTCGCCACTCACTCGGTGTTGTACCAACCATCTTCTTAAATTGCTTATAAAAATAAGTCGTATCAGAATAACCTACTTTTTTACCAATATCGCCTGCCCTGAAATGTGTAGCTTTCAGTAATTCTTTTGCTTTCTCCAGACGGTAACGATTTAGATATTCTGAGAATACTACTCCTACTTCCTTTTGAAATAACTGTCCTAAATAAATAGCATTAACATGAAACTGCTGCCCTAGTGTCTTTAAAGACAGCCCTTGGTCAAAATGAGTATGAATAAAAGTAAGGACATTTTGCACTATTGGACTGCGCAAATGAACATGATTATGAACGGTCAGAATTAGTTCGTAACAATATTCAGTCAATATATCCCTCATCTGCCCAATATCAGAACTATAGACAAGCCGTTCCACAACAGCTGTATAGAGGCAAAGATCATCCGGGCGCACAGAATAATGGATATACGAGATTAAATCAAATGTATATTTTTTCGCTACTTGCGGCGAGATAAGATTATCTTTCTCTGTTAAATTCTTAAAAAACAAATCAACTAAAGCTAATGATTCTTCCTCCGCATTCATAAGCCGTTTTACAATTCCTTCCTTGAATTCCTGCTGTTGTTTTAACTCGTCTTGACGATCTAATGCCTGTTTATCTGAAATAAGGACATTAGGTTCTAAATATAACTGCATGGTGCTGTAGTCTCTTGCCATCGTAAAACTTTCATTTAAATCATCCATCATCTGAACTGGTTTACCCATTGCCAAATAAAATATGCCTGTTCTTTTTTGGTCATTTTGCAGCTTAGTAACTAAACACTGATTATGTTTTATCAGTTCTTCTTCACTAGCCCCGCCAAAAATAATGACAATCTCTTGACTAGAATTTTGCAAGCATAATGCCGAGTACTCATTTTCAATATACTGACGGACGTGATTGACAACGTCTGGATGCTGATAATGTTCGATATTTAAGACAGAAACATTGTAAAATTGCTTATTAAATTTGATGTTGTACAATGCCAATCTTTCCAAGCAATCATGCTGGTTTATTTCTCCAGTCAAAAAGCCCCATAATGCATTGTCCAGCATCGTAGTTGAGTCCTTTGTCTTGCTGCCTGCCGCTGAAACCTTTAATTTCTGTCCAATTGACTGAAGCGTTTTCAACAATTCTTGTTCATCAACAGGTTTAACTAAATAATTCTCAATTCCTAATAATAGCCCTCGTTTAATATAATCAAACTCTTGATAACCAGTTAAAACAATACTTTTAATATCAGATCGGATGCTTTTAACCTCTTGTATTAAATCAAGACCGGACATTTCTCCCATTAATATATCTGAGATTAGTATGTCAATAGGATTTTGCTTGATATAAGAGAGTGCCTCCTCGCCGCTTTCTGCTGTATGTACAATTTCAAATCCGTAATCTTCCCAATCCAATATCGCCGACAACCCTTTAGTGATGATCGGTTCATCATCAGCCAACAGCACTTTAAACATGGAAAATCCCCTGAACTGGAATGGATAGAATAATAGTTGTTCCTATTGCTGTACTGCTATTAACTGCGAGTCCATAATGGTCCCCATATTTTAGCTTTAAACGCTGATGAATATTTCTTAATCCAATCGACTTCATTTCATCGCCCTCTTCACAATTAATATGTTGAACAATTTGGGACAGTTTTTCTTCAGACATGCCTTTTCCATTATCCACAATACATATTTCAATTTTGTCAGTGCCAACTTTAGCAGCACTAATTGTTAATATATTGTCGGAACGGTCCTTTTTAAAGCCATGAATAAAATAGTTTTCAATAATTGGCTGAAGGATTAATTTTTGCACAGGTGTTTGATCTACTTCATCTGATATATTGAACTGAACCCTCAGCTTATCTGGATGTTTAAATTGCATTAAGGTTAAATATTGTTTGACATACTCAATCTCGGTATACAAGGGAACAATATCCTTTGATTCTAGTGAATAGCGGAAGAGTTTTGCTAAAAGAAAGGTCATTTTACTAGAGGTTTTAGAGCCCTCCAAGACTGCTACCATTCTGATTGCTTCTAGTGTATTAAATAAAAAATGAGGATTAATTTGGGCTTGTAGTGCCTTTAATTCCGCTTGCTGCTGTTTTAAATTAAGCAGATAAAATTGCGCAATATAATTATTCAATTCATCCAGCATCGAGTTAATATTAAAGGCAATTTTAGCTAACTCATCGTCATCTTCCGTTTCAGGAATACGAGCTGCCAAATCCCCTTTTTCTACTTGACGAATCGTCGAAACAATCTTATTTATACGGCGTGAGTAATTCTGCATAAACGAATAGGACATCAATATGGCCGCTGCAATAAGAAGAATAATTACAACCCACATCGTTCCCCTGACAATCGATAATTTCTTCCATCCTTCATCTGTTATAACACTGACAAACGTATAGTCGCCCTTATTGGCAACGGTATTAATATAAAATTTTTTAGATTTATAACTTATCTTCGTTTCGTTTGTTTCTTGCTTAAATTGCTGGACAATAGCAGGAGGCACACCCTCATCATGTGAATATCCAATTTCCCCTTCAGAATCAAGTAAAAAGAAAGAGGCAGGTGCGCCCTCATCTTTTTTGACCATCTTATCTAAATGTTCAGTAGAATAAAAGATGGAGATTTCTCCAATTTTCTCCAATGTGACTGGGTTATTAATGACAACCTTTTTGGTAATTGTATTTTTTAATTCCCATCCAGCCGAGAAGCCGGCACTATTTAGATTAGATCCTGGCTTGTTATCAGTTGATTCTGCATTCTTGATACTTTCGTTCCAGCGAAGATAATTATTGATAAGCAAATATTCTACTCCGGGATTATCCAATGAACGCAAGCTGATTGCATTAATATCACTGTCCTGACTAAAGAAGCCATTAAAAAAAGTATCAAGATTACTAGGAAAATACGAATGGTCTTCCGAGAATCTATTAAGACGATATTCTAAGTATTTCCCGTACCCATTATGAAGGGCAAAGGAGATATCATCGATCAAATCGCCTTGAACGTAAATATCTCTTATTGCTTTATTAACATCTGAATCTTTAGCTGAAAAATAGTCCTCTACCCGCTCTATCGTCCTTGTATTCACATTCACTTCCTTCTGAATAATGATCTCAGAATAATAGTTTGTGATAGTCACAATTAAAATGATAACGGTTACAATTATAGTGATGGAGGAAGTTAAAAAAAGCTTATTAAACATCTTTTGCTGAAAACGGCTTGTTAGTTTTAATTTCATTTTCAATCCCTCAAATATGATAGTTTACAGTTAGTTTAACACAGGTGGTAAGGATCGAAGATGAGCTAATATACCTTGCTGTTACCATTAAATAAATCAAATTAATTATTTTTGAGAGCTTTTCCACTTATCAAATTGCCCCTGAATCTCCTTTAACACCTTTTCAACTCCAGCCTCTTTCAATTTTTCATTGAACTTCGGCAAGTATACTTCCGGGTCAACAGATCCGGTTGCCAAGGCAGGATAGAATTCTTTCGTTATGTTAGTTATGGATGCTAGTTCTGAGCGAACTGGGTCACTGTTAAAATGGAAGCCTAGTGACGGTCCCCTTACAGCAGAATCATTAAATTCAATGAATTTATCCCATTTATCCTCTGGATCTCCCTTGTATAAATCGAGGATATAGTTGTTACCTAACGTGTAGGATGGGATGTTATAGCCATCAATACGTGCAGGCAGATCCTCAATCGTACCATCATCATTTTTCTTGTAATGAGTTCCTTCAATCCCTTTATCGATAAGATTGCGAAGATATGGGTCTGTGTTAAGGAGTGTTAAAAATTCCATTGCTTTTTGAGGATTTTTTGATGTAACAGAAATTGCTTGAATCGAACCTGATACAGAATCATTGACAATCGCTGCCGGTTCGGCTGGAATTGACACTACTTCATACTGGGCAGAGCGGGACCATAATAAATCAGCATACGGCTGGTAATAGTTCATGCGGACAAACCAGTTTTCAACATCCAATGGCCAGTTTTCACTGCTTGTGGCCGCATTTTCTTTCAGATAGCCGGCTTTATAGTACTCATGCATTGTTTTAAATTGTTTCATAGCAGTATCTGTTTCAAAATGGTTAATCACTTTGTCTGTTTCTCCCTCAAAAGGGAAAGCAAAAGGCATTTCACCATTGAAGACAATGTCAAAGCGTAACGGCGCTTTAAATGAGGCTATTGGTGTGATTTCAGACTCGTTTTCTTTAATCGTTTTCAGCATTGGCTCAAGGTCCTGTAAGGTTTTCACCTTTGCAAGATCAAATTTATATTTGTCTACAAGCCGTTTATTAAAAGTATACACATTTTGTTTGGCAACCTCTTTTATTAGCTGGGATACCGTAAAGTTTTCCATCAACCTTATTTCCTTCCAATAGAACAGGATTAATTAGTTCTTTAAGAGCTTTCCCTTCTTTTTCTAACAGATCATCTACCGCGATAAATGCACCCTTTTGGGCATTTTAGACGTATGTGTTGCCAGTGGTGAAGACAATATCAAATTCTTCTCCTGAATTGATCATTACCTAAGACTTCTGATCCCAATCTCCCCAATCAATTTGCGTCATTGTCACTGTTGCGTTTATCTTTTTCTTCGTATACTTGTTCACTTCTTCAAAGACTTTATCTGTGTCTTTTTGTGGTGTTCCAAGTGTGTACCATTTGATTTCATAAGGCGGTTATTCTTTCCCACTTTTAGTCTGTGTGGCACTGTCTTTGCTGCAGGCAGACAGTATAGTTCCAAGTGCGAGAATACATGCGAGAATAAGACTAACCTTCTTTTTCATCATTTTTCTTCTCCTCTTCCTTTAATTATCTTCAACCATTAACAATTGACAGACCGTAAATAAACCTTTTGGAATACTTACAGGAGACTGTAATTATAGATAACCAATCCCTTCGTTATGCAATGTTACCGTCAAAGTTTAATCAATGGAAGAGATCGAAGAAATTATGCCAGTTGGTCAAGCTGGAATAGACTATCCAGCTTGACATGATTACTTATTGCTGAGAGCTTTTCCAGTCATCAAATTGCTTTTGAATTTCTGTTAACACTTTCTCAACTCCAGCCTCTTTCAGCTTTTCATTGAATTTTGGCAAATATTCCTCTGGATCAACAGAACCTGTTGCCAGTGCTGGGTAGAATTCCTTGGAAATATTTGTGATGGCCGCAAGTTCAGAGCGGACCGGATCACTGTTAAATTTGAAGCCAAGTGATGGTGATTTAACCGCTGAAGCATTAAATTCCTTGAATTTATCCCATTTATCCTTTGGATCATCTTTATACAAATCTAAGATAAAGTGGTTACCTAAAGAATAGGATGGCATATTGTATCCGTCAATACGAGCTGGAAGGTCTTCGATAGTGCCATCTTCATTTTTCTTGTAATGCGTTCCTTCAATCCCTTTATCAACAAGATTGCGAAGATATGGGTCTGTGTTAAGCAGTGTTAAAAATTCCATCGCTTTTTCTGGATTTTTTGATGTTGCGGAAATAGCTTGAATGGAACCAGATACAGAATCATTGATAATTGTCGGCTGTTCAGCAGGAACAGATACTACTTCGTACTTAGCAGAACGGGACCATAGTAAATCTGCATACGGCTGAGAACCGCCCATGCGGACAAACCAGTTTTCTACATCCATTGGCCAGCTGTCTTTGCTCGTTGCCGCATCTTCTTTAAGATAGCCAGCTTTATAGTATTCACGCATCGTTTTGTATTGTTTCATCGCATCAGCCGTGTCAAAAGGGTTAATAACTTTGTCTGTTTCCCCTTCAAATGGGAAGGCAAACGGCATCTCATTATTGAACACATAGTCGTAGCGTAAAGGTGCTTTAAATGTTGCCATTGGAGTAATTCCCGGTTCATTTTCTTTAATTGTTTTAAGCATTGGCTCAAGGTCCTGCAAAGTTTTGACCTGTGAAAGGTCAAAATTATACTCGTCGGCAAGACGTTTATTAAATGTATAAACATCCTGTCTGGCTACCTCTTTGTTTGACGGGATACCATAAAGTTTTCC
>JAPSHL010000343.1 GCA_031179905.1 Bacillus sp. (in: firmicutes)
CAGGAAAGAAGAGCGGAACTAGGAATTACTGATGGACTTGTCCGCATTTCAGTAGGTCTTGAAGATATAGAAGACTTGTTAGAGGATTTAGACCAAGCTCTAAGATAAAAAGGAAGCTGCCTTTTTGAAGGCAGCTTTCGCATTGTATATATTTTCCTGTCATGCTATCAATTGCTAAAGAAAAGACGACCACTTTTATGTTACAGTAGAGTTATAGAAAAGTAGAAAGCAGGGATAGAATGGAGAAGACGTTGAAGAACTTGTCGGGGAAATTGGCAGACTACAAACGATTTGCCATTGTTTTGCTAGCTGTTGGAGTCTTTTTTTATTTGGGTGTTATTATTCCAGCTGTTCATGAAGTAAAATGGCATGATGAAGCGATGGCTATTACTTCTGTTGTTACTTTAGCAACATCTATTTTCTTTTTTGCTAAAGTTAAGAAGTATAAAAAAATGATCAATGAAATGACAGATGACGATATTTAAAATAAATATAGATGCTAAGTAAAGAGGATGAGAAAAAATCATGCTCTTTTTTTATACCCTTTTTATAGAAGCATAAACCCTATTATTAAAAAATGTTTAATTAGTAAACACCCATTTCGCAAAAAGGGGTTTACAAAACTGGAAATGGAGGATATAATTGCCAATGTAAAAACTATTTCAAAAGGAGGTTGAATGATATGCAAAACGTATTAATCGGAGCTACAGGTAATATGACAACTCAATATGAATTATGCACGAATTCAACCGCTGATAATTTGGAATAGCTAATTTATGATAATAGCCTATCCAACCGCAGGTGAATTCTGTCCTGCGGTTTTTATATGCCCTTTTTTAGTAATCGCCGCAGGATCTTAGAGAAACTGCGGTTTTTTTGCGCTCTTATGATTAAAAAATTACATTTAAGTCAAATAATGGTATTTGACAGTGTGAGGAGGTGAGGAAAATGACACTGAATATTCTTTTTATGTCCATTACTTTAAAAAAAAGGCAAAAATCATATGAGCAATACATGTATGAAATGGAAATGGAGCAACTAATAGAAGAAAGCAAACAAAAGCCAGTATTGCTGGGTGAATTTGACAGGAGTATGTTTTAGCTTAAAATTAAATCAAAATGTGGAAGGAGGGTGAAATATATGACATTAAATCTACTGTTTTTTACAATAATTATACGTAAACGAGAAGTAAGTACAGAAGAATATTTGCATCAGGAAAGAATTGAAAAATTAATGGAAGAACATAAAGACAGACATATGTCACATCATCGATTTTTATAAATTTTAATGAAAAATAATTGAGAAAGGGTGAAGAATTATGATTATCATTTTGCAAAGGCGTCAATCAATCCTGTGGGTGGAGAAGGATACCACCTAACGGACCTAAAAGGAGAATGCAATATGCGTATTTATATTTTGCTGCTTTCGGCAGAATTTAAGTGGTGGTTGGAAAGAATCGGCAATAAATCGTCTCGTTAAAAAAGAGCTCATGCATCATTTGATGCATGAGCTTATTATTATCTTACTTTGTACCTGTATTCGAGAAGATGCTGGAGATCGTCTCTTTGCTCGAGCAATTTTTCGCCTATATTTGTTTCCATTACTCGTTTTCTTTTCAATTCACGATCTACGACCCTTTTGACAGACAGAACATCAGTCCCAGTTTGCAGAACATCCTCTTTACTTATAAAGCGTTTATGTGCAACAAGCTGCATTCCATATGAGTTGTAAAGAAGGGTGTATCCAGCTATCCCTGTTTTAGACTGATAGGCTTTTGAAAACCCGCCGTCAATAACAATCATTCTTCCGTTTGCCTTGATTGGATTTTCACCGTTTATTTCCTCGACAGGAGTGTGTCCGTTGATAATATGGCCATGATCTGGATTCATGTTAAACTCCTCGAGGATTCTTCTGCAAATTTCTTCCTCTTCCCTTAACTGATAATACGGGTTTTTCTGTTCTTTATGTGTCGCTTTTTCCTTGATGAAATAGCGCTCAAATGTAGTCATGTCTTTTTTTCCAAATAGAGAAGAATTTTCTCCTGTCCATAAATACCAAATCATATCTGTTGCTAAATCATCTGTAACTTCAGGATGTGAAAAACTCTCGCGCAAATATTTTTCAAAAACATCAAGCAGCTTCTTGCCGCTGTATTCTTTGCCGTTCAGCTCCATTGTTTTCATGCTGCCATCTGGATTTAACGGTATGCATCCATGTATGAGCAAGTTGCCATTGTATTTTAAATAAAGGCTGCCTTTTTTCATCAAGAAAGTCATATGTCTTGCAAGCTTCTCTGAGTGCTGGATTGAAAACAGCAGCTTTTCCAGTACTTGTTCTTCTTCTGGCAAAAGTTTTGCTGGATCTGCTGGATCTATTGTTGAAAAACAAGTATTTTCAAGTTGATATGTATTTCCATGTAAAACAATTGTATTCGAATTAAAATCAATCTTATCTAAAAGGAGGCGGTGCTCCATGTTGAAATCTGGTCTTCTTTTAATAATCGGCTGTTCCAGTTTAAATTGTATCATGCTGATAGCTTGGTGGATTTTAGTAATTTGCAGGATATTCTCCTCGCCGATTTCTTCTCTTTTAGCGTTTAGCTTCGGCCGGAAAGCAGGGTTATCATCGTAATATTTCTCTGCTAAGTTTAACAATGGCCTTAAATTAATGCCATAAGCATCCTCAATGATATCAAGGTTGTCATAGCGGGCACAAATGCGAATAATATTTGCAAGACACACTTTAGAGCCTGCAAATGCTCCAATCCACAAAACATCATGGTTTCCCCATTGTATGTCGACAGAATGATACTCCATTAATGTTTCCATAATCTTGTCAGGATGAGGACCCCTGTCATATATATCACCAACAACATGCAAATGGTCAACTACCAATCTTTGAATTGTATATGCAAGCCCTGTAATAAGCTTGCTCGCTTGACCAAGTGAGATGATTCTCTGAAGAATTTTTGAATAGTATTCTTTTTTGTTATCGAGTTCGTCTTTTTTATACAGCAGCTCTTCAATAATATAAACGAATTGCTTGGGCAGCT
>JAPSHL010000111.1 GCA_031179905.1 Bacillus sp. (in: firmicutes)
CGAAAGTTCATAGCTTTCTCCCTTATACTCATTCTTTTATTTTTAATTAAACCGAACTTTCCTGATTATTTCAATTATTAACTAATTGAAAAAGCCTTTTAAAGGAATTCGCATACACTTTTAAAATCAGTGGCATCTTAAAAGATATACTTATTAATGCTAACTTAATGAAAAAAAAAGCAATTAGTAGTATCATTAGTCTAAAATGAACTACAATAATTCCATCTATATCTATTTGGATTATGAACATCTTCGATGATTACATAGGGGGGGCTTATAAAATGAAAAAAGTATTAACTTTAGCTGGATCAGATTCAAGTGGAGGCGCAGGCATCCAAGCCGATTTAAAAACATTCCAAGAACTTGGTGTCTATGGAATGACTGCATTGACAACAATTGTTACAATGGATCCAAAAAATAACTGGCATCATAATGTATTTCCGCAAAATATTGACACAGTTAAATCTCAATTAGAGACAATCCTCTCTGTCGGGATTGATGCAATGAAGACAGGAATGCTTGGTTCTGTTGAAATTATTGAGGAAGCTGCAAGGGTAATTGATGAAAACAAAATCAAAAATGTCGTAATCGATCCTGTTATGGTGTGCAAAGGCGAAGACGAAGTGCTTCATCCTGAAACAGCTGATGCTCTAAGAGAATTGCTTGTTCCAAGAGCTACTGTTGTAACACCTAATTTGTTCGAAGCTTGGCAGCTTGCAAAAACAGAAAAACCGATTAAAACAGTTGATGACATGAAGGAAGCTGCTGTGAGAATCCACGCATTAGGACCAAAATATGTGTTGATTAAGGGTGGCAGCAAATTGAATCATGAGAAAGCAATAGATGTTCTCTATGATGGCAAAGACTTTACTGTACTAGAAAGTGACCTTATTGACACAACTTATACACATGGAGCAGGATGCACAAACTCTGCTGCTATAACAGCAGAACTTGCGAAGGGCAAATCAGTAGAAGAGGCTGTACAAGTAGCTAAGGATTTCATCACTGCTGCAATCAGCAACGGCTTCAAACTTAATGAATATGTCGGCCCAACAATGCATGGTGCTTACCGCAATGAGAAGAGAAGAGCAGCGCAGCTGTAAAAGCTTAAGGAGGGATAGCATGGAGTTTATTCAAGCTGACAAGGTTCAAGAGCAAATAAATGAGAAGGCTAAAAAGCAAGTTTATATCCATTTAGAGACAACAAACGGCGCCTACGCAAACCATAATGACGAGTCCTTCTTTAATTCAGGTGCCTATATCCGCAACGCAAAGCTTGCCTATGAATATGGAAAAATCACAGGAGAGGGACCTTACCGAATTGGCCTTAAGACAGAAATTGGTTGGGTTTATGCAGAGGGAATCACTCATTATGAGATAGATGACAAAGGGCGTCTCCTTTTGGCTGGACTCGATTTTACAGGAAAGCTTGCTGTAGCATTGGAAATTAGCGAAACACCATTTGATTAATTTAGTTGAATTAGGCAGGAGGAAATAACATTGGAAAAAGAAAGACATGTATTAGTCATCTTTCCCCATCCAGATGATGAAGCTTTTAGTGTTTCTGGAACAATAGCAAAGTATATACATGATGGCACGCCAGTCACATATGCATGCTTGACTCTGGGACAAATGGGCAGGAATCTTGGAAGTCCTCCATTTGCAACAAGAGAAACACTTCCAGACGTTCGAAGAGAAGAACTTCAAGAAGCAGCAAGAGTGTTAGGCCTTGAAGACTTGAGAATGTTAGGATATAGAGACAAAACGATAGAGTTTTTGGATGATTCTGTTCTTGTTAATGAATTTACAGCATTGATTGAAGAGCTTAATCCATCTTTAATCATCTCTTTCTACCCTGGATATTCTGTTCATCCTGATCATGATGCTACGGCAGAAGGAGTTGTAAGAACATTAGAGAAAATGGAGCCATCAAAAAGGCCTAAGCTCCAATGTCTTGCTTTTTCACGCAACTGCATCGAAGATTTAGGTGAACCAGATGTTCATGTTGATGTCCAGAATTTTGCAGAGAAGAAAATAGCGACAATTGCGGCACATCGTTCACAAACACAGATGTATGCCATGTCCTTGCAAGAAGGCTTGAATAACCAAGATCCTGCTGTACTGGAGAGGCTGTATACAGAAAAATTATGGACGTATAAGTTTTAAATAAAAAAGGATGCTTTCGCATCCTTTTTTTAATACTCCCTATTTAGCTCCAAACTGGATTCTTCTCGCTCAAGCAATTCCTTTGCCCGTTGGACATGATCGCCGTCTTCTGTCTTGATAATGTTGACAAGCACTCTTTTCGTCAGCCTCATCATCAAGCCCTTCACATGCACCTTGCCTTCAAATTCTACTTGTGTGCCTTCTTGAATTTCAGCGAATCTGTAATCATAATCGACAAGCAATCCATTTGAATTGCTTCTCCGCTTAAATGCTACATTTTTTTCATAAGAAAGATATTCTATTTCAGCAGTCGCGTTTTTTCCACGCACTTTTCTTAATTCTTTAAATTTAGTTCCAACCCCGATAGGGCCGTCTGTCAGCTTTTCCGTTTCCTCAACATTACTCATGTACTCCGGTGCGTAGCTCATATTGGCAAAGTAGGCAAAAACAACATCTACTGGTTCTGTTATGATGACACTTGCACGAAAGTCTGCCATATTCCCACCTCATATTTATATTCTATCTATTTATATAACTAGTATTTAAAATGCTTTTTATAAGTATAACCGATTTTCATAAAAGACTCTATTTTATTACCAAGCTTATTTTAAAAAGCACTATAAAAAAATCCCCTTTCTAGCTATTTAGCCAAAAGGGGATTTTTTTTATGTAAGTATTCATTATGCTTCTAGAGCAAGTTTTATCGCTTTTCCTACTCCGCTTTCTTCATTTGTTGCTGTCACAAAGTGGCACTGTCTTTTAATTTCCTCATCAGCATTACCCATTGCCACTGCTCTGCCTACCTTCAACATCATTGACAGGTCATTATAGTTGTCGCCGATAGCCATTGTGTCTTGTAAAGAAATACCTCTTGCCTCTACAAACTCCTCCAAAGCAATACCTTTTTGAGCCTCGACAGCTGTTATTTCAATATTTTCCTTGCCTGATGCACTGACAGCCAGCTTCGAAAACTGCTTCAACTTTTCTCTTACCTTGTTTAATGTCACAGGTTCAAAGTGGAAAGCCAGCAGTTTATAAATAACCTGGTCTTCATCTTCAAACAGTACAGAATAGCTGTCCAGCTGGTTAACCTCCTGCAAACGCTCCTCAGCAGCCTGCTTAATTTCTTCCATGTCCTTTATATGCCCATTCACTGTAAAAATGTCCATAATCAACGATCTGGCCATTGTCTTATCCAATGTATATGTTCCTCTATTTGTATACACTTCATAATAAACTTGATGGCTGTGCAAAATCTCAGCAACTTCCTTTGCAAGGTCCTTGCTTAATGGATTTGTCTGAATGATTTCATGAGAGCTTGTGCGGATTTCTGCTCCATTCGCGCAAATCATCGGTGTGATGATGTCTGCATCCTTCAGTAAATCTCCCGCTTCTTCATAAGCACGGCCTGTTGCAATTACCACCTCAACACCGCTCTCCTGTGCTAGCTTGATCGCCTCGCGGTTTTCAGCTGTTATTTGCTGAGCCGATGTCAGCAGTGTACCATCCATGTCAATCGCAATACATTTTACCATTTTTTCTAACATCCTTTTAATTTATTTGCGGAAGTAGTTACGCTCTTAAATTTAGCGCTTCCAACTTTCCTTAAAAAAAAGCCTTTTAACTTCATTTTGCCAATATCTTTATGATACCATGTATCCGCCTATTTTAATAACTCCCCGCTTTACAACGCTTTGGCTCTTCCTTGATTAGGGTATTTTTGTCATATTTGTGAACTAATATTGTGAACATTTTTCAAACACTTTGTGATTTATAATGCAGAATTATCCTTTTTCATTATGATATAGCTATCATTTCGTAAAAGGAGACGATAGCATGTACAAACATCTGTACAGCAGGATTTTCATTGTGTAAAAAGAGCCAAAATCATATCACACTACTATTTTAAACAGTCGCTGCTTCAACAATCTGTTTTCTTTTTCACTGGTTAGTCAACGATATTTGTCGCAATTTTAATTATCATGTTCACATTTTCACTTTCAAACAAAATACTTTTCTATAAAAGGAGGATATATCACATGGATATGTTGTTTTTATCACGTTTGCAATTTGCTTCGACCACCATCTTTCATTTCTTTTTTGTACCAATTTCCATCGGCTTAATCTTTATGATTGCCATTATGGAAACGATGTACGTAAAAAGCGGAAATGAAGAATATAAAAACATGGCGAAATTCTGGGGGAAATTATTTCTCATAAATTTTGTTATTGGAATCGTTACTGGGATACTTCAGGAATTTCAATTTGGAATGAACTGGTCGAACTACTCCCGTTTTGTAGGAGATGTTTTCGGTGCGCCCCTTGCTATTGAGGCATTACTTGCCTTCTTTTTGGAATCCACCTTTATTGGGCTCTGGATTTTCGGCTGGGATCGGTTATCCAAAAAGGTTCACCTTGCCTGCATTTGGCTGACATCTTTCGGTACGATTATGTCTGCCTTCTTTATTCTTGTTGCGAACAGCTTTATGCAGCATCCTGTCGGCTATGAAATCAACAACGGCAGAGCGGAAATGAATGACTTTTTTGCCCTTATTACAAATGGGCAAGCGCTTGTCGAAATTCCCCATACAGTTCTCGGGGCTTTTGCAACAGGAGCTTTTCTTGTTACAGGAATAAGTGCCATTAAATTATTGAGAAAACAAGATGTTTCATTTTTCAAGAAATCGTTCCAAATTGGTATTACAGTAGCGTTGATTTCAACATTTTTGACAATGGTTGCAGGGCACGCACAAGCCCAATATCTTGTAGAAACACAGCCAATGAAAATGGCAGCAAGCGAAGGCCTATGGGAACGAAGCGACAATCCTGCTTCATGGACAGTTTCTGCATTCATTAATGCCGATAAAAAAGAAAATACTGGAGAAATTAAAATCCCTTATCTGCTCAGCATCCTTTCCTACAATACTTTGGACGGTGATGTGAAGGGCATGAACGAACTCCAAGAAGAATATACCCAAAAATATGGAGAAGGAAACTATATTCCTCCTGTTAAAACAACATTCTGGAGCTTCCGCATCATGGTTGCTGCCGGGGCTGCTATGTTTGTTTTAGGCATCTATGGCGTTTACTTAGCATGGAAAAAGAAGCTGATTTCTAAATCAAACAAATGGTTCTACCGTTTTATGGTGGCAGGTATATCTCTACCATTTATAGCCAATACTTCAGGATGGATTATGACAGAGATAGGAAGACAGCCTTGGACCGTTTTTGGTCTTATGCAAACAGAAGACAGTATTAGTCCAAGTGTCAGCGCAGGCCAAGTCTTGTTTTCTATCATTACATTCTGCACCGTCTATGCAGTGCTTGCAGCAATCATGGTCTTCTTGTATGTGAAAGTAATCAAAAAAGGGCCGTACAACATGGATGCAGAGGAAGATAAATTCAACAATGACCCATTTGCAAAGGAGGGTTTCCATGCTTGATCTAGGTGTGCTTTGGTTTATTTTAGTCGCAGTCTTATTCATCGGGTTCTTCTTTCTTGAAGGATTTGACTTTGGTGTCGGCATGTCCACACAGTTAATTGCAAGAAATGATATGGAAAGACGAATTCTCATTAATACCATCGGCCCATTTTGGGATGCAAATGAAGTTTGGCTGATAACAGCAGGAGGAGCATTATTTGCTGCATTTCCTCACTGGTATGCAACATTGTTCAGCGGATTTTATACGCCGCTTGTCGTCGTGCTGCTCGCTTTGATTATTCGGGCAACAGGCTTTGAGTTCCGTGCAAAAGGAAGCCACCCTATGTGGAAAAAGACATGGGACATTTGCATATTTTTAGGCAGTCTCCTGCCGCCCCTCTTGTTCGGAGTCGTATTTGCCTGCTTCATACAAGGACTTCCAATTGATAAAAACATGGAGCTTAATGCCGGATTTTTCGATATCGTCAATTTCTACACACTGACAGGCGGTGTTACTGTTCTTATGCTTTGTTTAGTTCACGGGCTTATGTTTACAACTATCCGGACTATTGGCGATCTGCAAGACCGCGCCCGCAGCCTTGGACAAAAATTGTTGCCGGTATTAGGTATTTTATTAACAATATTTACGGTGATGACATATATCAAAACAGATATCTTTGAAAGACAAGGCACCATCCTTTCCTTCCTGTTCGGAATTGGCGTAATCGCCTTTGTCCTTAGCGGATATTTTATTTCTAGGAAAAAGGATGGCTGGGCGTTTGGAATGACCGGTGCTGTCATTGCCCTCTCCTTTATATCTATATTTATCGGCTTATTCCCAAGACTGATGATCAGTTCGATCAACAGCACATTCAGCTTAACGGTATCCAATGCAGCTTCAGGGCATTACTCCTTAAAGGTAATGACCATCGTCGCACTTACCTTGCTGCCTTTTGTACTAGGGTATCAAATCTGGAGCTATATTATATTCCGTAAACGCATTACAGAAAGGTCCCATCTGGAGTACTGATGGACAAAAATTTAATGAAGTCAAAAGGAATCAAGCCGATTCTTGCAATACTATCTATTGCTACAATCTTACAAGGTACCGCCATTATTCTGCAGGCCAAGTGGCTTGCAGAGGCGATTACCTCTCTATTTAATGGAGAAAGAATACAAGAACAATATGAGACAATCATATTGTTCTTGTTGGCATTTCTGATCCGACACCTTCTCCAGCTTTTCCAGCAGAGCATCTCTGCTCGCTTTGCCGAAAACACAAGCAGGGAACTACGCTCTCGTTTGATAGAAAAACTGTTTGAGCTTGGACCAAAATATACGAAAAAACAAGGCAGCGGTAACATATCAACGCTTGTTCTTGAGGGGATTTCCCAATATAAAGGATATGTAGAGCTGATTTTGCCAAGGATGGTCTCTACTGCGGTAATTCCGCCGATGATTTTGCTATTTGTGTTTTGGATGGATTGGATTGCAGGCATCATTCTGACAGTTACAATGCCGATTTTAAT
Source organism: Bacillus sp. (in: firmicutes) (assembly GCA_031179905.1). Taxonomy (GTDB): domain Bacteria; phylum Bacillota; class Bacilli; order Bacillales; family Cytobacillaceae; genus Niallia. The sequence continues at coordinate 7,118 of JAPSHL010000111.1, forward strand.
AGGCTTTCTTATACTCGTCGGTCTTGCAGCAAAGGGCCAAATGAACAGACAGCTGGCTACTTACCGAATTCTTTCCAATCACTTTCTCGATTCTTTAAGAGGATTGGAAACACTTAAGTTTCTTGGAAAAAGTAAAAAACACAGTGACAATATTGTTAAAGTCAGCGAACAATATCGGACTGCCACGATGAAAACACTTCGTGTCGCGTTCTTATCTTCCTTTTCGCTGGACTTCTTCACTTCGTTATCCGTTGCTTCTGTTGCAGTTAATTTAGGTGTGCGCCTTATCAATGAAAACCTGCTGCTTCTGCCGGCATTGATGATTTTGATTTTGGCACCTGAATACTTCCTGCCTGTAAGAATGGTAGGAGCAGACTATCATGCAACATTAAACGGAAAAGAAGCAGGAGCATCTATCCTGGCAATTTTAGAAGAGAAAAGCAAGGATGCTTCAGGTACGAAGGAGACAGCTATTCAGGACATTGCGTCCATTTCATTCCAGCATGTTGGATACAAGCATGTTAAGAGTGAACAGCTTACACTTAAAGATATTTCCTTCCATATTGACGGCAGAAAAAGGGTTGGTATTGTCGGCGAAAGCGGGGCTGGGAAATCAACACTTATCGACTTGCTCAGCGGTTTCTCAGCACATACAGAGGGAAACATTTTGTTAAACAATAAAGACATTTCTAGTCTCAAACGAGAGGATTGGAGACAAAATACAGTCTATATCCCGCAATCACCGTATATTTTCAGCATGACACTGCGGGAAAATATTAAGTTTTATTGTCCCGAGGCGAAAGATGAAGACGTAGAAAATGCGTTAAAGGCAACTGGACTTGAATCATTGTACCGCTCACTTCCAAAAGGGCTTGATGAAATGCTTGGTGATGGAGGCAGGACACTCAGCGGCGGACAAGAACAGCGGATTGCATTAGCGAGAGCCTTCCTGACCAATCGGAAAATCATGCTATTAGACGAACCTACGTCCCACTTAGATATTGAAACAGAGTTTGAATTAAAGAAGACAATGCTTCCATTATTTGAAGATAAACTTGTCTTCCTAGCTACACACCGGCTTCATTGGATGAAGGACATGGATCAAATTCTCGTAATAGAAGACGGAAAGATAGTGGAAATCGGCACACATGAAGAGCTTGTAACAGCAAAAGGAAGCTATTACAGGCTGTTGACACAGTAAGGAGCTGCTAATCATGAAAGAAGACAAATGGATATTTCCTTTTATGAGAGAAAACACTGGACGAATCATGGTTATTCTCTTATTGAGCATTTTGGCACTCGGTACAGGAGCAATGCTCACCTTTACGTCAGGCTTCTTGATCAGCAGATCCGCGATGCCGATTGAAAACATCCTGATGGTTTATATTCCAATCGTCGGTGTGAGGGCGTTCGGAATCAGCCGGGCTGTGTTCAGCTACTTCGAAAGACTAGCGGGCCATGATGCCGTGCTTAGAATATTATCAAAAATGCGTATTAAGCTTTACAGAATACTAGAGCCTCAAGCCCTTTTCATGAAGAGCCGCTTCAAAATGGGTGATATGCTTGGTGTTCTGGCTGAAGATATTGAACAGCTGCAATATATCTATTTAAGAACCATTTTCCCGACGATTGCCTCATTCGTACTATATATTATCGTAATTTGCTCTATCGGCATCCTGGATATTCCGTTTGCCATTCTTATGGCAGTTTATTTAGCACTGCTACTTATCCTATTTCCGGTATGCTCTTTATTCTTAATGAGAAAAAACCAAAGAGAATACAAGCAGCGAAGAAATGGCTTGTATCAAAAGCTGACTGACAGTGTTTTAGGCATTACAGATTGGGTTATCAGCGGCCGATCTGACAGCTTTATTTCTTCGTATGAACAAGATGAGGCCTCTGCTGCACTCGTTAACAGCAGACTAACACGTTTCTCAAGATGGCGTAATTTTGCCCAGCAGACAGTTTCTTCACTAGTTATCACTTCTTTACTATTTTGGGCTGCTGAACAGTATGCACAAGGTCATATCCCAGTTACATTAATTGCCGCAATAGTTTTAGTAGCATTACCTATACTCGACGCATTTCTTGTCGTTTCCGAAGCATTCGAACGAATTCCTGGATATCAAGATTCCTTAAACAGACTAAAAGGAATTGAAAGCGCTGATGAACAAAGGTTTAGTCAAAAGGAAACTGCTTTAAAAGAAGATTCCGTTCACATCAAGCTTGAGCAAGTTTCCTTTGCATACACAAAAGCTGACAATCCTTCTGTTCAAGACGTAAATTTAGATATCCCACAAGGAAAAAGAATTGCTGTAATCGGCAGAAGTGGTGCCGGAAAATCAACACTATTAAAACTTATCCAAGGAGCCATCGCTGTGCAGGATGGAAAGGTATTATATAACGGCAAGACTGCTGGAGTACAGACAGACTCTTCGGCAATCATTTCTGTCCTGAATCAAAATCCTCACTTGTTTGATACGACGCTTAGAAACAACTTGCTGTTAGGATCAGAAGATGCTGGAGAAAAGGAATTAAATGAAGCAATTAAACTGGCTCAGCTGGGTGAACTGGTAAACAAATTGCCAGAAGGACTGGACACCTTTATGCAGGAAACCGGTCAGCGCTTTTCTGGAGGAGAAAAGCAGCGTGTCGCACTAGCGAGAATCCTCTTAAAAGACACACCAGTAGTTATTTTAGATGAACCAAACGCCAGCTTGGATCCTCGTACTGAAAAGGAACTTCTGCAAACCATATTTACCGCTCTGGATGGAAAATCAGTCATCTGGATTACCCACCATTTAGTTGGAGTAGAAAAAATGGATGAAATCTTATTTATGGAAGCAGGCAAAATTGTGATGAGAGGCACCCACGCAGAGCTTCTAAAAGAGAAACGTTACAAACAGCTATATGAACTGGATTATCCAGATTATCTCCTAAAAAAAGATGAGCATGATTAAATGCTTCATCTTTTTGCTTTTATAGTTATGTCGTTACGACTTGCCCGCCGTTTATATGAATAACTTCCCCTGTCGTGTATCCAGAGTCATCAGATGCTAAGTACACATAAGCAGGTGCGAGTTCAAAAGGCTGGCCTGCCCTTTTCATTGGAGTATCCGTTCCAAATGTCATAACATTCTTTTCAGAAAAGCTTGCTGGAATCAATGGTGTCCAAATAGGACCAGGTGCAACTCCATTCACCCTGATTTTCTTTTTCGCCAATGACTTAGACAATGATCTTGTCAATGTAAGGATTGCTCCCTTTGTAGCCGAGTAATCTATTAGATCCTTATTTCCTTCATACGCTGTGACAGAAGTGGTATTGATGATAGAACTTCCTGCCTTTAAATGAGGAAGGACTGCTTTTATTAAGTAAAAGAACGAGAATATATTCGTCTCAAAGGTATTAACCAATTGTTCCTTCGTAATATTAAGGATGCTTTTTTGTACGAATTGTACTGCATGATTATTGACTAAGACATCAATTTTTCCAAAGCGCTGGATTGCCCGTTGTGCGACAATCGCTGCGTTTTCCTCCACTCTGAGATCGGCTGCAATTAACAAACTTTCTCCGCCCAGCTGTTTAATTCTTTGCTCCGTCTCTTGGGCATCTCTGTGTTCATTTAAGTAAACGATTACGACTTTTGCCCCTTCTTTTACGAAGGCATACGCTGCTGCCCTGCCAATGCCGCTGTCCCCGCCTGTAATAATCGCTACTTTTCCTTTTAACTTGCCGCTGCCTTGATAATTAGGGTTTTCCGAGATGGGCAAAGGATTCATTTCATACTCGAAGCCTGGCATTCTGTTCTGATGCTGCGGCGGAAAGGCAATCGGGGTCGTTTTCACTTCTTGCTTTTGATTATAATATGGATATTCAGGATACATTATTTTTGCACTCCTTTGGGCATTTGTCTTTACATATGCTATGCCCAGGAAGAAGAAGTTGTGCATTAAGATAGAACATCAACAAGCATTGCTTCTGTTGCCGAGATTAAGTCCTTTACTTCCAATTCGATCT
>JAPSHL010000344.1 GCA_031179905.1 Bacillus sp. (in: firmicutes)
ATTGTACCTAACCTCCCGTAAGTTTTTAAGGTGTTGCGCTTTCCATTTCAATACAGTATTGTAGCACAATTCGTATTAAATACTTACTCACTTGCCTGATGAAAAAAGAAAAAGCTAAAGGAATAAACCTTTAGCCTTTGTTTATTAAAGCAGTGATTCAGCACCATCAATATAAATTTCTGTTCCAGTTATATGGCTTGAGGCGTCAGAGCTTAGGAATTGAACCAAATCTGCAACCTGTTTTGGCTCGCCAGATTTTTGTGCAAGGGGCTGACTTCCTTCCGGATACTCTACTGGTATGGCGATTTCTTTTAATTTCTCTTCCTCTCGGAACGTGTTTTCTTCAATATTTGTATCAATCGCACCAGGGCAAATGATATTCACTCTTATTTTATATTTGGCAAGCTCTAGTGCTGCCATTTTGCCAAAGGCGACCTGGCCGGCTTTGGAAGTGCTATATGCTGACATACCGAAACTCGAATAGGTTCTGTTGCCGTTAATGCTGCTAGTGATAATAATGCTTCCGCCATTTTCTTTCATATGGGGAACAGCGTATTTTAATGTCAGGAATGTTCCTTTTAAATTGGTTTCCATTGTCATGTCCCAATCTTCCGGAGAGAGATGTTCAATTGGCGAGACTTTGCCATTAATTCCAGCATTCGCAAAAACAATATCAAGCTTACCCCATTTTTTTATGACATAATCAAATGCAGTACTCATAGAACAGGCATCAGAAATATTTGCTTCTAAAATGATTGCTTCCCCGCCAAGTTCTTTTATTTCCTTATCAACTGACTTTAAATTCTCAGGAATTAAGTCTAGTAATGCTACTTTGACTCCGCTTTTAACTAGGGAAATTGCGGTTGCGTGGCCAATTCCTGATGCCGCGCCTGTAATTATTGCCACTTTGTTTGACATGTCACTCATAATAACTCCTCCTGTATGGTTGTTCTATTTAAACAAAAAAGAAATAATACATCTATCAAGTTATTTTCCTAATAACCTATTTTTATGAAATTAAAACCAATGCAGATTATTCCTGCTTATAGATATTTTTCTGTAAAATAAAAGATAATGGAGAGGAGAGATAAGATGAAAGCAATGATAGTCGATTCATATGGTGATGTGTCTGTATTTCGCGAAACAGAAATAAATAAGCCTATTATTCAGAAAGGTACTGTACTTATTAAAGTAATGGCCTCAAGTGTAAATCCTATTGATGTAAAAATTAGAGCAGGAGTTGTTCCTGCGGCATCCCCGGAGTTGCCAGCTGTTCTTCATGGTGATGTTTCAGGAATCGTAGAAGAAGTTGGAGACGGTGTTGACAACTTTATAGCTGGAGATGAAGTGTTTGGCTGTGCCGGCGGTTTTAAAGGAACTGGCGGGGCATTAGCTGAATATATGCTTGCAGACGCCCGGTTATTAGCACATAAACCAAAAAATATTACAATGAAGCAAGCTGCCATCCTCCCGCTAGTAAGCATTACCGCTTGGGATGCACTCTTTGAGAAAGGAAATGTAGCTGCTGGACAGAAGGTATTGATTCATGGCGGAACAGGTGGTGTCGGTCATATTGCCATCCAGCTTGCAAAGTGGAAGGGAGCAGAGGTCTTTACAACTGTTTCCTCTGACGAAAAGGCAAATATAGCAAAATCGTTAGGAGCAGATACAGTTATCAATTATAAGCGTGAAACAGTAGAAGAGTATGTTGAAAAATATACGCAAGGAAAAGGATTTCAAACTGTCTTTGACACGGTTGGCGGAACGAATTTAGATAAATCATTCCAAGCAGCTGCAGTTCATGGTACAGTTCTCTCCATTGCTGCAAGATCGACCCATGATCTCTCACCGCTGCATACAAAAGGTCTATCCTTGCATGTTACCTTTATGCTGTTGAAAATAATAGATGAAGCATCAAGGAAAGAACATGGAACCATTCTTCAAAAAATCGCAGAGATTGTAGAGGAAGGAAAGCTTAAGCCGCTAGTGGACGACAAGGAGTTCTTATTTACTCAGGCAGACAAAGCCCATGAATATTTAGAATCAGGAAAAGCAACAGGCAAAATTTCATTGATAACCAGCTGGAAGTGATGGTAAAGCAATATGGCTTAGGGAAACCTGAAAGTCATATTGCTTTTTATCATTCAAAAAAAACAGACTTTTTACTCAAACGAGATTTTTCATAGTAAAATAAGAAGAAAACTTAAATTGGGGAAACACTACTAATCATGATAATAAATACAACATCTTTGATTACAATTATGAAGATAGCTGATTTGCTTTTGGACGAGCGTAATCATTTGAAAATACAGCAGGCGGTATGGAACAGGAGGGATTTAAGATGGAATTTATTTTATTGATGATGATAGCAATTATACCTCTTATCATATCCCTGACTGTTTTGTTTTTTTCAAAAACGAGACTGGCTATAGCACTTTCTCTGTTTTTAGGAATGTTATCCTTTTGGCAAATGGATGTTGCAATACTTTATGCGGAAAATGTACTTTCGCTTAAATGGATAGATCTTCTGTTTCGTTTTTTTAGAAGCGGCTCTATTTTCATCATGCCTGTAATGTACTATTTCTCCTTTTACTTAGTATGGAAAAATAGGGAGTTAAGGACATACAGACGGCTTTTAAATAAAGGGATTCTGATCTTTTTCATCCTTTATACGTTAGCTGTCTATATTGTTAACTTCACTGATTTTGGTATTATGTCATATGTATGGAAAGATGCTAAGCTGTTAGCGCCATCTCACTTACTCCCGGTGTATGGCTTAGGCAATATCCTATTCATGTTCAACATAGTTATCGGCTATCTTAATACATTTTTGTTACTGTTTATTACAACAAAGATTCGTGATATTGGAGATAAAAGATTCTATATTAAGTTGGTAACTGCTGCTCTTCTTATATTCATTAACGGCAGCTTAAGCGGTTTTGCTTTCATTCCGTTGTATTACTCTAGTTTTAATTCAATTTTTGCTGCAATTATATTATTAATCGG
>JAPSHL010000112.1 GCA_031179905.1 Bacillus sp. (in: firmicutes)
GTACCCATCTGATTTCTTCTAAATTAGGATATTTTATTAGGATTTCCTTCAATTTATTCGCAGGGAACGGATAAAGTTCTTCAATTCGCACACTATGCACCCAATCGGAATTTTCCATCTGCTTAATCCCTTGATGAAGATCTATCGCTATTTTCCCTGTAGACAAGAGAATTCTCTTGACTAATTGAGGGTTTTTTCCAGTAATTTCGTCCTCAACTACGGATTGGAAAGTTTCATTGCAAAAAGCACTTGTGCTAGATGCTACATCAGCATTTCGCAACAGACTTTTTGGTGTCATAATTACCAACGGTCTGACTTCTTCCTTATTAAGGATAGCTGCCTGCCTGCGCAAAATATGAAAATATTGTGCAGACGATGTCAGATTAGCTACTGTCCAATTGTTCTCTGCCGCTGAACTTAGGAATCTCTCCAATCGGCCGCTGGAATGCTCTGGACCTTGCCCTTCATATCCATGAGGCAACAGCATAACCAAACCGGATTTTTGTCCCCATTTCGCTCTGCCTGCAGATATGAATTGGTCAAAAATCACTTGAGTGGCATTGGCAAAATCACCGAATTGAGCCTCCCAAAGAACGAGTGTTTCTGGTGCAAACACATTATAACCATATTCAAAACCAAGAACTGAACCTTCAGACAGCGGGCTGTTATGGACCGCGAAAGAAGCTTGAGCAGTTGATAACAAATGGAGCGGCGAGTACACTTTCCCTGTTTCATTGTCATGAAGAACAATGTTTCTATGTGCAAAGGTACCTCGTTCTGAATCCTGCCCCGACAAGCGTATTGGCGTACCGTCTTGAAGTATGCTGGCATATGCTAATGTTTCTGCCATTCCCCAATCAATTTTGCCGTCTTCTATTGCAGCTTCACGTCGTTTTAGAATTTTTCCGAGCTTATCAAATACTTGGAAGTTTTCAGGAAACGAAATTAGTTCATGATTGATTTCTTTCAATCTATCAGCTGAAATGGTTGTATCAATCATTGGTAAATCTCTTTCAACAGAATTAGGCGGCAGTGCTTCTTCGTCCATTTCTTCCTTTGTCGGCACTTTATCATACGCCTGTTTCAGTTTAGCCACTACTTGGTTTTTGAAGCTTTGGAACTCTATTTCAGACAATACGCCTTCATTTTGAAGTTGACGGAAATAGCTTGCTGTAATGGTAGGATGCTCTTTAATTTTTTTATACATCAAAGGATTTGTTGTCATCGGCTCATCCATTTCATTATGGCCGTATCTTCTATAACCGATTAAATCGATAAGGAAATCCTTGTTGAATGTCGCTCTGTATTCACAAGCAAGCTTTGCAGCCTGGATTACGGACTCCGGATCATCTGCATTGACGTGAATAATCGGAATTTCAAAACCTTTAGCAAGATCACTCGCATACCTTGTGGATCTAGAATCGCTTGATTCAGTAGTAAAGCCAATTGTATTATTTGCTATGATGTGAATTGTGCCTCCTGTCCGGTAGCCTTTAAGCCCAGTCAGGTTAAGTGTTTCAGCTACAATTCCTTGGCCTGGAAAAGCCGCATCTCCATGGATAAGAATTGCTTGTGCAGATTGATGATTTTCCTCAGGGAAGCCTGGGGCTGTTCTATCATCTTGTGAAGCACGTGTAAATCCTTCCACAACTGCGCCGACAAACTCAAGATGACTTGGGTTATTGGCTAGTGTTAATCGTACATTAGACGTGCTGCTTTTTTTAATTTGTCTGTTCAAGCCTAAATGATACTTCACATCTCCAGTCCATCCGAAACTGATTCCAATAGAGCCTTCCGATGGTACTAGTTTCTTATTAGGAGCATGCTGAAATTCAGCAAAAATCATTTCATATGGCTTTTCAAGGACATGCGCCAATACGTTCAGCCTTCCTCTGTGCGCCATCCCGATATGTACATTTTTTGCACCATTGACAACAGACTGGGAAATGATCTCGTCAAGCAATGGAACCATTGTGTCTAGACCTTCAATCGAGAAGCGCTTTTGGCCGACAAATGTTTTATGTAAAAAATTTTCGAACTCCTCAACCTCCACAACTCGTTTTAAAAGTTTCTTCTTCAGTTCTTTTTTACAAGCAGGTTTAAGGCTTCCTGATTCCACCTTTTTTTGGAGCCAGTTTTTTTCGTTTATATCATTCACATGATAAAATTCAAAAGCTATTTTCTTCATGTAAACGTCCTTTAAATAATTGACGACCTCATAGCCGTTTTTTACTGTACTCGGCACATCTTTACATAACAAGGAAGCATCGATCTTCTCTAAATCTTCCTTTGTAAGCTGATAACGAGACAAATCGAACAGTTCCGTTTCCCTATGTACATCTTCCAAAGGATAAATATCTGCAGCTAGATGGCCGTAAGCCCTGATTTTATTTACTAACGTGACTGCTGCAATGACTTTTTCGATTTCCATTTGATTAGTTGAGATAACTGCTGGTTTTCGATCTGTGTCTTCCTGTTCTATCGGAGAACCCCAAGTTGCGAAGAAATTTCGCATTTCCTCATCAACAGAATCAGGATTTTCTAAGTATTTGTCGTACAACTCCATCGCGACCCCGAGATTTGGTCCATAAAATGCTGGCTGATAGGAGCTTTTACCACTAGCTGGCTTTCCCATGAAAATTTCCCTCCACCATAATTAGTAACAACTATATTCCCCATATGCTCGCCTTCTACACTTTTTCAGGCGCTTGTCTAATATAATTAAAACGTTTACATTTCTATTCTAACACGGTAATGCGCACGTTACAAAAGATTTCCCCATTTTAATAGTAAAAATATTGTAAATTTTTTTCACAATAGTTTTTATGACTCGAAAAACCTTTTATAATAATAATTATGCTAGGGAATTTAGGATAATGTACATTAATTTTTTTGGTGTCTACAAGTCTTTTATCTAAAAAAACACAAAAATATTGTCAAACTAAATCTAACTATTAAAACAAGTTCGGTTCATTGTGCTCTTAGCCACTCGCTTTCCGCGGGGAGCTTTAGCCTCCTCAGCTTGCTTTTCCAAGCTTTCCCTTTATTTCCCGCAGGAGTCAACCATTCCACTAAGATTTTTAATTAATTTTTCTTAAACAGTAATAAAAAACCGAACTATTATGCGGAAGTTTTAAATTCGCATAATAGTTCGGTTTTTTGTTAGACTGAAATACTTATGTCCCAGCCTCTTAGACTGAAGACAACCTTAGCTAGCGTAATATACAAGCTTAATTTTATGGAGCAATACAGCCGTTTTTTTATTATAGTACTGGTGAGGAATCAGGCAGTAAAATAACTACTTTTGTGCCCTCTCCAAGCTTGCTTTCAATATGGATTGTTCCTTGATAATAGTCGACAATTTTTTTGGCAATTGCCAAACCGAGTCCTGTGCCGCCCCGCTCTCTGCTGCGCGCTTTATCGACCCTGTAAAAACGGTCAAATACTTTATCGAGCTCATCATTGGGAATCCCTATCCCTTTATCGCTTATTTCCAGGCAGAACTGCTTGTCCTTTTTTGCTGTGGAAATGGAAATTTCTTTCACAGCTCCTGAGTATTTAATCGCATTATCAAGCAAAATAGTGAGTATTTGCTGAAAATGCTGCTCAGCAACACCATATAGCTCGTTTGACTGGAGATTAACTTGAAACTCAAAATTACTGTGAAGCATCTGGAAGTCCTTGACTGCCCCTTTAATAATCTCCTCCACCTGTTCTGGTGACATTTCATTTTCAAGACGCGCTTGATCCAATCTAGTCAAATCAAGCAAGTTGAGAACAAGTTTTTTTAGTTTTTCTGTTTCATCAAGCGATGCCTTCAAAGATTCTTCCAGTATTTCTGGATTGTGCTTCCCCCATCTGTTCAGCATAGAAAGATGACCTTCTAATATAGAAATCGGGGTGCGCAGCTCATGGGAAGCATCCTCAACAAATTGTTTCTGTGCTTGAAAGGATAGCTCAATTCGATCCATCATATGATTAAAAATCGTAGACAGCTCGGAGATCTCGTCTTTTTGCGGATAAACAGGCATCCTTTCTTTAAAGCCTGCACTCTTTATCTTCTTCATTGTATTTGTCATAATACTCAGTGGTTTAAGGAGTTCCCTCGATAACAAATAACCGATAATTGCACTAATCATAATCGCTGCAATCGCAAATAGCATCATTGCAAAGGCCAGATGCTTCATTACGAGTTTATAGGAGTCAAGCAGCCTGATAATTTCTATTTCTCCTGTAAAGTCCTCTCCCTTAATCGGATAACTGTAAACCAATGATTGCTCCTCGCCGATGGAAATATATTTCAGCTCTTGTTTATTGTCGACAATATCCGGTTCTAGTATGGGAAAATCTCCGTTAAGATGGGAGATGAGCACATTTCCGTTATCATCAACGACTCGAATAAGCTGATTCTTTGTGTTCAGCTTTTCTAATGTCGCCAGACTGTTTTTGACAGCAGCTTCACTAATTGACTCATCCTCTGATTCCAAGTATGCGACAAACTCATCCATTGTTTGTCTGACGTCATTTTCTTCCTGGTTCATCAGCCAAGTGGAGACCGTATGGAATTCAAAAAAAGTAAAAATGCTGTATGTCAAAAAAATGCTGGTTGACAATCCAAGCGTTAGTTTCCATTTCCATGGAAGGAGAGATAGTCTTTTTACAATATTCATCTCATCACATACCCTATTCCCCGGACTGTTTCAATATATTGTTCCTCACCTGTCGGATCAAGTTTATTACGTAAATATCTAACATATACATCAATGACATTTGTCTCTACTTCCGATTCATAGCCCCAAATCTTATTCAAGAGCACATCCCTTGTTAATACGATATTTATATTGCTCATGAACATGCTGAGAAGGTCATATTCTCTTTTTGTTAAAGCGATGATTTCATTTCCTTTTTTCGCAATATGAGATTCCAGCTCGAGAACAATGTCCTTGTATGTAAGAACAGTCATTTTTTGTGTCGGTTCAGCCTGCTCACTTGAAATATTTTCAATTCTTCTGAACAATGCACGCAATCTTGCCAGAAGCTCTTCAATCGCGAACGGTTTAACCAAATAATCATCTGCTCCACTGTCCAAGCCAGAAACTCTATCAAGCACATTATCCCTTGCTGTAATCATTAAAATCGGTGTATTTTTTACTTGCCTGATTCTCCTGCAAACCTCCATCCCGTTCAACTCCGGAAGCATTAAATCAAGAAGAATAACATCCCACTTTTCTGCAACCGCTTTATTCAAACCGCTTCTTCCGTCTGCACAAACCTCTGTATGATAACCTTCATAATTTAATTCCAGCTCAATAAACCGAGCAAGATTTTTCTCGTCTTCAATTATAAGAATTCTCTTCATTTACATCACTCACATCCCAAATTAAGCATATTTCTAGTTTATCATGCAATGTATAAAGACAAAACGTTTTCAGGTCTTCTTGATACAAAAAGAAGGAGCGGGATATATCCCACCCCGCCTCTTAATAATTATCTTATCATTTATTTCGTCTAGACATAAATGTGTCTTTAATTGCATGTGAAATACCAACAATTTGTACCCCAAACAATGAAGCAGCAGTCAAGGATGAAAAAATAATCATCGCATATCGAAATACCATCACTTTTCCTCCTCTTTTTCGTAGTGTAGGATTCTCTTTATAACCCTATAACCAAGTTGTATACGTTTCTCTTGTTTTTAAATTACACCCCTATTTGAAAAATCGAATGAGAGAAACATTAAAAATACATTAGAACGCGTTTTCAGCTGAATATTTTTTTTAAAAATACGAAAGCTACTAATCGAACGAAATGGAGCGTCCTTTCTAGGACACGCTCAGATAGACTTGGAGGGAAAAAAATGAATGTTGGAAGAGCGGTTGAAATCATGAATGCTGGTGATATTGTTCATGTTAGCTATAAAGGTGAACAAATTTTTATTCAAAATGTCGATGAAGACTCAAGAACGGCAAGGATTTATACGAAAAGCAATCCAGACGAGGAATTAGAAGTGGATATCCTTCAGCTAATTGAAGAACAATAAATACCTTTTATTCAAAAAATAATGAAAAACCCAAATAATAGTTGCAATTAAGGAAAAGGTATAGTAAATTTAATTAAAATTACATAAGTATTTTCTTATCAAGAGAGGTAGAGGGAATGGCCCGAAGAAACCTCAGCAACCTTCAGCTTGTTTGCCAAGTCTGAAAAGGTGCTAATTCCATCAAGCTTTAATGCTTGAAAGATAAGAAGAATGGCCATAATGATAACACATTACGTCTTCTTCTTATTTTAGGAGGAGACTTTTTTATTGCTAAAATAAGGTTCCTCTTCCCCCTATTTCTTATAAGAATAATACTCTTAGTTAATATCAAACAATTTAAAATAAATTATTTATTTTAAATTGTTAAGGAAATAAGAAGGAGTGTATTAATATGTATGATGTAGAAACTAAATTAGCCCAAATAGGCAACAGAAGCGAAAAAACAACAGGAACTGTCAACCCGCCAGTATATTTCTCAACGGCTTTTCGACATGCAGGAATCGGAGAATCCACTGGATATGATTACACACGCACAGGCAATCCGACAAGGGAGATTCTCGAGCAGGCAATTGCTGACCTGGAAGAAGGCGACCGCGGTTTTGCATGCAGCTCAGGTATGGCTGCTATTCAAACAATTTTATCTTTATTTCAAAGCGGTGATGAATGGATCATATCTAAAGACTTGTACGGGGGCACTTATCGTTTGCTTGAACAAGGCTTTAAAAAGTGGGGCCTGCGATGTTGTTATGTAAATACATCGAGCATTGAGGACATTGAAGCAGCTATTACAGAAAACACAAAAGCTATTTTCATAGAAACACCAACTAACCCTCTAATGGAAACAGCTGATATTGCAAAAGCAGCAGAGCTCGCTAAGAAGCATAATGTTCTGCTGATTGTGGATAACACTTTCTACACTCCATTAATCCAACAACCAATTCGCCTGGGCGCAGACATTGTCATTCATAGTGCCACAAAGTATCTTGGCGGACATAATGATGTACTTGCAGGATTGATCGTAGCTAAAGGCGAGAAAATCTGCCAGGAGCTTGCATTGCATCATAATGCTGCTGGGGCAGTATTAAGCCCATTTGATTCTTGGCTGTTAATGCGTGGAATGAAAACATTGGCGCTCAGAATGGAAAAGCATGAAGAAAATGCAAAAGCACTTCAATCCTTCCTAAAAAATCATGATGCAGTGCTCGATGTATTGTATCCGGGGCGCGGCGGAATGATTTCTTTCAGAGTCCAAGATGAAGCATGGGTAAATCCATTCCTGCAAAACCTTACATTAATCTCATTTGCCGAAAGCTTAGGCGGTGTTGAGAGCTTTATCACTTATCCTGCCACTCAAACACATGCTGACATTCCGGAAAAAATCAGACTTGAAACAGGTGTTTGCAACCGTCTGCTTCGTTTCTCAGTCGGCATTGAAAATGTTGATGACTTAATCAAAGATCTGGATAAAGCCTTTACGATTGCCAAGGAGGTAACAAAATGAGCGAACAATATTCCTTTGAAACAAAATTGCTTCACAACAAGCATAAATTCGATCCAGCAACTGGTGCAGTAAGTGTGCCAATCCAGCATGCTTCCACTTTCCACCAACGAGAGATTGACAGTTTTGGAAAATATGATTATGCAAGAAGCCTTAACCCTACAAGAGAAGCGTTAGAGGAGATTATTGCAGATTTAGAGGAAGGTACAAAAGGCTTTGCATTTGCTTCGGGAATGGCTGCTATATCCAGCGCCTTCCTCCTCCTTTCCCAAGGTGACCATGTTTTGATTTCTGAAGACGTATACGGCGGTACATACCGCATGGTAACAACAGTGCTAAACAGATTCGGCATTGAACATACATTTGTTGATATGACAGATCTTGCAGCAGTCGAAAATGCGGTTAAGCCTAATACGAAGGTGTTTTATATTGAGACTCCATCCAATCCGCTTATGAAGGTCACTGACATCAAGGCTGTCAGCACACTGGCAAAACAAAATGGAGCTTGGACATTTGTCGATAATACATTCTTAACACCAGCTTTGCAAAAACCATTATGTCTCGGTGCAGATATTGTCCTGCACAGTGCTACAAAATTCTTATCCGGCCATAGTGATGTTATCGCTGGTCTTGCAGTAGTCAAGGATGAAGAGCTTGGCAAACTGCTTGGCTCTATTCAAAATTCCTTCGGAGCGGTACTGGGAGTTCAAGATTGCTGGCTGTTAATGAGAGGATTAAAAACATTGCATGTCCGCATGAAGCATTCCAGTGAGGCGGCCAATGAAATCGCCACATATCTAAACAATCATCCTGCCATTAAGAAAGTCTATTATCCTGGCTTTACTGATCACCCGCAATACGACATTCAACAAGAGCAGGCATCAAGTCCTGGTGCAGTATTCTCGTTTGAGCTTCACAGCGAGGAAGCGATGCGCACTTTTGTGAAAAACGTAGAGCTGCCTGTATTTGCAGTAAGCTTAGGAGCTGTTGAGTCCATCCTCTCCTATCCGGCTAAAATGTCCCATGCAGCAATGGACCCAATCGCTCGCCAAGAAAGAGGAATAAGCGATGCCCTTCTTCGCCTGTCTGTAGGCTTGGAAAATCCTCAAGATTTAATCGCAGACTTTGAAGCTGCATTAAAGAAAACAGCAGAACTTCATTATATTTAATAAAAAATTCAGGACTTAACTGTCCTGAATTTTTCCCATTTACAGACTATTAGGAGGATATATTAATGATTCGAAAGCTATCAAATAAAGACCATCCAGAAGTGATGAATTTCTTAAATAAAGACCCTTCTTTGAACTTATTCATTATTGGTGATATAGAAGGCTTTGGATATGAGACTTCCTTCCAGTCTTTATGGGGAGCATTTTCAAACTCACGCATTAAAGCTGTCCTGTTGAAGTTTTACGACAGCTATATAATTACTGCTCATGATGGAGATTTTGCTTCAGATGCTTTTGCCTCCATGTTAGAATCAACAAATGAAAGGATCAAGCTGTCTGGTAAATCAAGTACAGTCAGTAAGTTTGAAGAAAAACTTGGGGAAAGACTTGCGCCTAAAAAAGTGCAATTTTTTGCAGAATGTACTGCTCCAAGGCCTCATGCAACCAGAATACCTATTAAACAAGCAACAGCAGAAGACGTGAACAGAATTATGGACTTGCGCTACACCATAAAGGAATTCAAACAAAATGAGGACAGCCGAAAAATGCTTCATAATGCATTAGCAACCAACACAGGCCGTAGCTTTTATATTGAAAATGAACTTGGGGAAATTATTTGTTCTGCTTCTACGACGGCGGAAACATCCGATTCAGCAATGATTGTTGCTGTCTGTACACATAAGGATTATCGCGGCAAAGGTTATGCAACTGATCTGCTGACAGAAATGACTAGAATTCTTCTCCATGAGAAGAAAAGCGTCTGTTTATTTTATGATAATCCTGACGCAGGAAAAATATACAGAAAGATAGGGTTTAACAACATTGCTCTATGGACGATGCACCGTTAAGCAATCCTCTAGTTTAACAAAAAAAGACGACCTCCTGTCAAAAATAAGGAGATCGTCTTTTTAGTCTGAAAATATATTACTTATATCCATATATTTTGTTATAGTCTTCGTAATTTGCTTCCATTCTTTTGCCTTTATATCAATAAAACTGTATACATAGCTTTTATTTGTCGTTTTTAGCTGTATCGTATAGAGGCTCTCTCTTCCATATGCTCCCTCATTGCTTTCCCAATCCCAAATCTTTAATTTATAAAGATCCTTTTTCAAATCTGAATAAGAGAAATATGGAAATAAGATATCCTTCGGAAGAAAGCTTTGATTATCAGAGAATAAAGCCCATGACTGGATATGATAAATCTCAAATAGGAAGTCTACTTTCAGCCTGTAAGAATGATTTCCTCTTTTAACATCCAATGTAATGTGACTTATTTCTTTCTCTGGGTTAATGGAAACGATATTATTATGGACGGAAAACAAGTCTTTTTTACGACTGATCACCGATTTAACTGAGGAAAGTTGAATTTCCTTGCAGTTATCAGCTGAATTATTAGATGAAGACACCATCTTTTCATAAATGGTGCTAATTGGTATTGGACCATTCTCTTCCAAAACCTCAATGATTTTTTCATACATATTGCCCATTACTATTTCCTCGCTAGATTTATATGACATTATTCCTTCAGGAAAAACTCTCTTTCTAGTATAACAAAAGAACGGTGGATGCCAACATTAAATTCATACTTTCCATCAACAACAATTCAATCATTAATCTGTATTCTCAAGTGATATAAGCTTGTTCAACTCTAAGAACACAGCTGATGCCATCTCCTTGTAGCCACTTGCGTTCAAATGGATACCATCGTCGCTCATAAAATCAGAAATATCTCCTGCCTTTTCCAAGAAGGAACGGACATCTATAATAACAACGTCGTGCTGCTTTGCCAGTTTCTGCAGCTTTCTGTTATACAGTCCATGCCAATGTTCAATGCCGCCGCAAAGGCTGATCCAATGACTAATAGAGTTTCCATATTTACTTGCGAGAAACTTGTAATATCTTATTGGTTCAAGTGGCGGCAATGTCAAGATTACAGGTATAATATTGCATTCTTTCGCTTTAAGGACTAACGTTTTTACGTTCTCCGCATAATCATCTAGCGGCACAATTGGTATATGCTCAATGTTAGGAAACTCGGCAACCTCGTCCCATTTAAAGTTGCAGTCATTACCTCCTACACTCATCAAAACATAGTCCGGTTTTTCGTAAAGAACATCCTTATTTAGACGTTTTATTAGAGAAGTGGAGTTGTCATTGAAGACCCCTTTATTAATAACTGTCAGTTCCTCCTCTGTACTATTAACATTTGCTTGTAACAGATTTGTGAGGATAGAAGGATAATTATCCTTTAATATACGCGGTCTTCCTTTCACAAAGGTCACACCTCTTGTCAAACTGTCGCCAAAACAGATGATTTTCATTTGTTACCCCTGCTTTCTGTCCAT
>JAPSHL010000113.1 GCA_031179905.1 Bacillus sp. (in: firmicutes)
GGTATACAGCCATACAAAAACTGTGTCTGAAGAGCTGAACTATTTTCGTAAATGATTAAGAAGGAGGCAGGCAATGAAGTATAGAGAATTAGGTAAAACTGGTGTAAAGATAAGTGAGGTTAGTTTTGGAACATGGGCGATTGGTGGTTCATGGGGAAAAACAGATGATAAGGAGGCTCTTGCATCACTTGACCGAGCAATCGGGGAAGGAGTGAACTTCTTTGATACGGCTGATGTCTATGGAAACGGTCATAGTGAGGAACTGCTGGCAAAGGCGACAAAAGGAAAGGAAATTCATATAGCGACTAAATTCTGCCGGGGTGCTGACATACATTCTCCAGACACATACTCGTATGATAATGTCCGTAGCTTTTGTGAAAAAAGTTTAAGACGCCTGGACAGAGAAGCCATTGACTTGTACCAGATTCATTGTCCTCCGTTTGAAATCCTTCAGAACGGTAAAGTTTTTGAAGTTCTGGATCGTTTAAAAAAGGAAGGCAAAATAAAGCATTATGGCGTCAGTGTCGAAACAGTAGAAGAAGGACTGCTGTGTCTTGAGCACGAAGGCGTAGATTCGCTCCAAGTTATCTTTAATATCTTCCGTCAAAAGCCTCTAGAGAAATTACTGCCAGAAGCAAAGCGGAAGGGAACAGGTATCTTGGTTCGCCTGCCGCTTGCAAGCGGATTGTTAACAGGAAAATTTTCACAGGGGCACCGCTTTGAAAAGGATGACCACCGTGCGTTTAATGAAAATGGCGAGTCCTTTAATGTAGGCGAGACTTTTGCCGGACTCGGTTTTTCAAAAGGTGTTGAGCTAGCAGATCAACTTCGCTGGATTGCAGATGGGCGTCAATCGATGGCATCTGCTGCGTTAAGATGGATACTTGACCATGAGGAAGTTTCCTGTATAATTCCAGGTTTTAAAAATGAAAAACAAATCCTGGCAAACTTGGCAGCGCTGGATGAAAAACCTTTTTCACAGGAGGAAATTTCGAGGCTTCAGAGTTTTTACCAACAGAAAGTGAAAAACAGTATAAGAGGACCGTATTAAAAGGAAAAGGGGCAATGCCCCTTTTTTATTATTTATCCAACTTTATAGAGGAGATGGGTGGGCTATTCTAATAAAATATCCGCAATAATCTCACCTGCTGTTACCGGTGCGACCTTTGCCGGCAATCCAAGCGCATGGATTGCTGTAATTCCTTTTTCCTGTGCATAAACGAAATCTGTTCCCCCTGGCCGCGAAGCGAGATCGATGATTAATGTTTGTACTGGCAGCCTGTCAAGCAGCTGTCTTGTCAATATATGAAAAGGAACAGTATTAATCAATATATTTTGCTGGCCGATTTCTTCAGATAAATCATTAAATCTGACTGGTGTTAATCCCATTTCTTGAACTCGTGCTCTATCAGCAGGTTCTCTTACAGCAACACTGACAGCAGCGCCGACGCTTGAAAAGAGTCGGGCAACAGTCTTTCCTACTCTTCCAAATCCTAAAACTAATACATGAGCACCATGGATGGTGTATTTAGTTTCTTCAATGGCGATTTTTAAGGCTCCTTCTGCTGTCGGAATGGAGTTCAAGATAGCCACATCATCTCTTGCGAAGATTGGTACGATGTTTCGCCCAGTTGTTTTTTTTATGTATTCTAAAAAGGGGGTGATAATGCCGGAATAGATACAGCAGTTCTCCTTTGTCTTACGGAACATTTCCTCCGTTACATAAATATCTTCCTTTGAAAACTTGGATTCTGCTTTTCCATCATTGGCAATACCCGGGATAGGCAATAGGATGCAGTCCAAACTGCTGAAGTCAATTTCAGAAATATGCTTTTTACATACATTGGAAAATTCAAGCTGCAAATCTTCAAAACCAGCCAATATAATTTGCCCAGCTGTTTTAGCAAGCTTTTCAATTACATGCAGCTGGCGCTGATCACCGCCAATGATCAGTATGGTAGATGCGTTTATCATCTTATCCCTCCAGAAATTAAATTGTTACTCTCTTTAATAATAATAACCAATTGTAAAAAATAGTCCTGTAGTTATGATAATATATATTTTCATAGAATGAAGAAGATAGTACTTGCTATTTTCAAATTTTTGTTAGGAAATACAGAATTTAATGATCTCCAATAGGGAATTTTTTGTTATGATATTACTTTAGCGGAGTATGAAAAGCATTAATTTTTATGATAAATCTCAATTTTAATATATGGAACGAAACAGGAGCAATTTATATGGAGAAAGCAGCTATAGATTTTAATTTAATGAAAGATAAGTGCCGCGAAAATGGCCTGCAGTCTGACGCTATTACTGTTTTTTCGGAAAAGCTTAGCGGGAAGGAATTATTACAAAAGCATATGCAGTACCAGGAAATATTGGATGTGGTCATCTACTTTCTTGATAAATTCCTTGATTCTTTAAAGGAGATGCCAATAATTGCTTCTGTCTGTGATGCAGAGGGATATTTGCTAAAGAATCTTGGCCATGAACAGAGCATACGGGATGCTGAAGCAATCGGGATTACTGAAGGAGTTCGGTTTAAGGAGGAGGATTGCGGTATTGATGCGATTTCTTTGTCATTAGACCATAAGAAAAGTGTTCAAATAGTAGGGAATCAGCATTATCATAAATACCTCCATAAGAAAGCCTGCTATGCCGTGCCTATTATCGACTGGACAGCGGATAAGGTCCTCGGAACAATTTCAATCATGACTGATATCGATCATGCCAATCCGTTAATGCTTACTCTTTTGTCAACCGTCAACCAAACGATTGAACGGGAAATTAGTTTAATCAGACAAAACCATGAGCTGAACATATTAAACAAAATAATTATGGATACGACGAGAAATGGAATATTAGTTGCAGCTCAAAGCGGTAAACTGATCGCTTTCAACGCATATGCTGAGCATATAACAGGCTGGAAAAAGGAAGATATAATTGGTACAAGCCTTTTAAGCCTGGAGTATTTTGGGGAATATTTGCAGACCGTACTATTAACAAAAAGACCTTATACAGATATTGAAATTTCCTTCACTAGACAGAAGGATAATGAAAGTCTTATCTTTTTGCTTGATTGCTTCCCCATTTTCCTGAATAACGGTACCCTTGTTGGAGCATTTGCCCAATTCAGAGACTATACAGAAAAGAAGAAGACAGAACAGCTGCTGTTGAATTCAGAAAAACTGACTGCTGTCGGTCAGATGGCTGCAAGTGTCGCACATGAGATACGTAACCCGCTGACTACTATTCAAGGCTTTATTCAGTATTTGGAAAAAGACTTTCAAGAAAAAGCTCATTATGACCTCATCATGTCAGAGTTAAAGCGAATTAATTTTATTGTTAGTGAGTTCCTGATTCTGTCCAAGCCGCATGCTGTGCATTTTATTGAACAGGACCTACAAAAGATTATGGATGAGACAGTCTCCTTATTCCAGGCAAGCGCAAACATGAACAATATTTTAATAGAAAAAAAATATGGTTTAGATAATATCTTTGTCCAATGTGATGAAAATCAACTGAAACAAGTTTTTATGAATGTCTTCAAAAATAGTGTGGAAGCATTGCCTTATGGAGGAAGTATTAAAATACGCACAGATGTGACAGAGGATAATGAAGCAATCATTCAAATTGAAGATAATGGTATTGGGATGACACCAGCACAAATAAAAAGACTCGGTCTTCCTTTCTATACGACAAAGGATACAGGCACTGGATTAGGCTATATGGTCATCATTAGAATCATTGAACAGCATCAAGGGCATCTTCATATTGAGAGTTCAGTGAATAAAGGGACGACAATTGAAATTAGGCTCCCGCTTGATAGATAGCTGTTCATAAAAAAGACCGCCGCAGATTTTGTATCTGCGGCGGTCTTTCTTGTTAATATTTGTACTTTTTGATTATTTCATGAAGTTCATCGGCCATTACAGACAGGGTGTGAGAGGATGAGGTAATCTCCTCCATTGCTGCAAGCTGCTCTTCCGTAGAGGCAGCGACTTCTTCTGATGAGGCAGCATTGCTTTTAGCAATATCTGAAACCTCATAAGCAGTTCCTTCCACTTCCTGAACGACCGTAAGCATTTCCTTAATTGTGTCAGCAACAGTGTCCATTTTTGGACTGATATCTTTCATGCTGGAAAGAATCTCGCTGAATTTTTGAATGGCATCTTCTGAAACAACCAATCCGCTTTGGACATTTTCCACAACTGTAGACATTTTTTGAACCGTATTTTCTGTGTCCTGCTGGATGGCCTTAATTAAATCAGATATCTGACCTGCCGAGTTTTGGGACTGTTCAGCAAGTTTGCGAACTTCCTCTGCTACAACTGCAAAACCTTTTCCTGATTCACCAGCCCTTGCTGCTTCAATAGCAGCATTCAAAGCAAGGAGATTGGTTTGCTCAGAGATTGCTGTAATAACATTCAAGATGGAGCCGATTTCTTTTGAACGATCATATAAGGAACGAATTACTGTATTGGAGTCCAACACAGATGCATGAATAAGATTCATTTGGTCAACAGTCTGCTTGACTGAATGGCCGCCTTCTTCTGCTTTTTCTGTAGTGGCTCTCGTTAAGTTGGAAACAGTTGTCGTACTGTCAGCAATCGATGCTGTTCCTGCAGAGATTTTACCTAACGACATAATGTTATCATCCATTCCAGCTGTCTGCTTTTCTGCATTGCTTGCGACCTCTTGGATGGCATCAGCTACTTGTTCTGTTGCTTCACTTGTTTGGATGGCACTTGCATTCAGCTCTTCTGCTGAAGCTGCAACGTGGACTGCGTTTTGTTCAACAGTTCTTAACAGTCTTTGTAAGCTTGACTGCATTTCAATAAAAGTCTTAGTAAGATCTGCTATCTCATCATTAGATTTAACCTGAATTTCTTCTGTTAAATCACCACTGCTGATTTTCTGGGCTGTTTGTTGAAGTGATTTCACTCTAATGACAATCGATCTTACTATTAATATAACAATGACTGCGCCAATAATTACTGCAGCAGCTATCACAAGGAAGGTTGTATTCAAGATTGGCGAAGCTGCGTCCTCTGTTTCTGAGGAGAACATCGTGCCTGCCACTTTCCAGCCTGTCAGCTTATTCGTTGTAAAATACATAACGCTTTTATTGCCATCAGCTGTATAATTTATGATGCCGCCCTCTGATTCGAACAGCTTCTTATAATAGCTTTGCTCCGCTTTAGCACCAGTCTCTTCAGCTGGATTCACAATAAACAGCTGCTGTGTATCAAGAAGGATAGCATATCCATCTTCACCAATGTTTACACTTTTGGCTGTTTCCTCCAGTTTTTGAATGTTAATATCTAAAGCGATGACCCCGCTTCCGTCTTTTATCTTTTTCGTCACCGTAACAATCATTTCTCCAGTGCTTGCATCTTGATACGGACTTGTAACCACAACATCATTACTGGCGATACCATCTTGATACCACGGTCTTTCTCGAGGATCATAATCACTCGGCAAATCCGTTTTAGGATATGAGATCATCCGACCATCCGTTGTGCCGATATAAATGGTTTGCACCTCCGGATGTAAGTCGATATATTGAGTAAGCTTTTGTAATGCTTCTGAATATTTATCTCCTTCTTTATACATATCCGCATTCAGCAAATCAGCAAAAAAACTTGCATCATGAACCTTTGGGGAAAGAGTATTATCTATGTTTGAATTAAGGAGCTTTACATTTTGCTCAGCACTTTTAAATAAGCTGTTTTCCAGTTCATTTTTAGCGCTGTTGTAGGAGAGGAATCCTACTAATACTGTTGGAATTAAAAGTATGACAGCAAAAGCAGTGTAAAGCTTTGATCTTAAATTCCACTTGAAGTTAATTTTTTTCATGATGCTTTCTCCTTAAGTATAAATTTAGATTACTTGCAGCTATTTAACCTTGTTAAGCAATCTTATTACGATTTATTTCGGCACAACATTTTTAAAATGAAGTACTGATTTTGAAAAAATTTTATTATTGCCAAAATTACTAAAATGTAAAGGCTTTATTTGTAAAATCTTAATTTTAATTTCGGAATACGTAATAAGTTATTTAACTTTGGGCTTGCAATTGGAAGGAAAAGGAGGTATATTATTAATAACAAGTAATTATGGAATTACAAATTACTAATTGATAAGAGGTTTAGAAGCATGAAATATAAAACAGAAAAAGAAGTGCTGGCCAACTATGATTCAAAAAAGTACCGTACTCCAGACGGCTATACAGCTGATATTGCCATTTTCACAATTGTTTCAGAAAGAAAAGAAGAAAAAGCGCCTCCAACGATGAAATTAAAGCTGTTACTCATAAAGCGGGCAGAATTTGATAATGAAGGAAACCCGAATATTGAGGGAGGAAAATGGGCTCTTCCTGGCGGATTTGTTGATGCGATTAAGGAAGAAACAGCGATTGAAGCTGCAAAAAGAGAGCTAAAGGAAGAGACAAATGTTGATGGTTTGCATATAAAGCATTTTGGCGTATATGACAGTGTTAACAGAGACCCGCGGGGCTGGATGATTTCTAATGCTTTCTATGCGATTGTTCCAGAGGAATACATGGAGAAGCGTCAGGCAAATGATGACGCTGCAGAAGTAGAGCTTTTTGATGTGGAGGAAGTCGCCCAATTAAAATTGGCTTTTGATCACGAAGAAATCATTAAAGAAGCTCTCTCGTTTATTAAACGGGATATGATTACGACAACTGCAGCAAAAAGCTTTTTACCAAAGGAATTTACACTGTCTGAGCTGCAGCGGGTTTTGTTGACAGTAGGAAAAGACCCAAGAATCTCAAATGATTCGGTCTTTTTCACAAAGGCTCCAAAGCTTCCGTTTATTGAAAAAGCGATGGATGCAGACGGAATGCCAAAAAAGACAAAAAGGAACTCATTCAGACCATCACAGCTGTATGTCTTTAATGAGTTTGAAACAGTTGAATCCATTTATCATTAATGCATAAAGAGAAGGAAAGAAAGCTGCTTTCCTCCTTCTTTTTAACTATAGTAATTTGAAATTCAATAATTACAAGTAACGCTGATAAAATTTTATTAAGGGAGGAATAATCTGTGGTGAATAAGGCGTTAATAAATATTGACTATACATTTGATTTTGCAGCCATTGAAGGGAGATTATCTTGCGGAGAAAAAGGGCAATTAATAGAAAGAGAAGTTTCTTCCATTACGGAAAAATTTATCCAGAACGGTGATTTTACTGTGTTTGCGATTGATGTACATGAATTGGAGGATAATTTTCATCCGGAAAAAGGATTGTTTCCGCCGCACAATATCAGGGATACAGCTGGGAGAAATTTATTTGGGAGTTTGGGGGAAGTTTATGAAAGAAATAAACAGTCTCAACATATTTATTATCTAGATAAAACAAGATATTCCGCTTTTGCTGGTACAGATTTGGAATTGAAATTAAGAGAAAGAGGAATAACAGAACTTCATCTTGTTGGGTTGTGCACGGATATATGTGTACTTCATACCGCTGTTGATGCATATAATAAAGGCTTTAGCCTAGTGGTTTACGAGGATGCAGTTGCATCTTTTTCCCAACAAGGACATGATTGGGCACTTCAACATTTTAAGAAAGTATTAGGGGCTACGATAATCAAGGGAAAAGGAGTGTAATGAACCATGAAATATTTAGATGACAGCTTAATGCTGCATACAGACTTATATCAAATCAACATGGTAGAAACATATTGGAGAGATAATATCCATGAGCGGAAAGCAGTGTTTGAAATGTACTTTCGCAAGCTTCCATTTGGAAATGGATATGCAGTTTTTGCAGGACTCGAGCGAGTTTTGCAAGTTATTAAAAACTTTCATTTCTCTGATACAGATATTCAATATTTACGGGAAAATGGTTATTCAGAAGATTTTTTAAGTTATCTCAGCGGACTTTCCTTTACGGGTGATATCTATTGTATGAATGAGGGCGAGATTGTTTTTGGAAATGAACCGCTTTTAAGAGTCGAAGCACCGTTGGCAGAAGCACAGCTATTAGAAACAATTCTCTTGAATATCGTAAACTATCAGACGTTGATTGCTACGAAGGCTTCCCGTATTAAGTTAGTTATTGGGGAAGAAACTGCGATGGAGTTCGGCACAAGGAGAGCACATGAGCTTGATGCTGCCTTGTGGGGAACTAGAGCAGCCTATATCGGCGGATTTGCTGCAACTAGTAATGTAAGAGCAGGAAAGCTCTTCGACATACCAATCGCGGGGACTCATGCCCATGCACTTGTGCAGGCATATCGTGACGAGTATAAAGCTTTCAAGAGCTATGCAAGCAGTCATAAAGATTGTGTTTTCTTAGTAGACACATATGACACCTTACGTTCAGGTGTACCTAATGCCATTAAGGTAGCGAAGGAGTTTGCCGGCCGCATTAACTTTAAGGCGATAAGACTAGACAGTGGTGATCTGGCTTATTTATCAAAACAGGCCAGAAGGATGCTTGACGATGCAGGGTTCAAGGATACACAAATTATTGCATCTAACGACCTTGACGAAAAAACAATTATGAATGTAAAGGCCGAAGGAGCAAAAATCGATGTGTGGGGAATCGGCACAAAGCTTATTACTGCATATGATCAAGCTGCATTAGGCGGTGTTTATAAACTTGTATGTATTGAGGACGAGAATGGGCAGATGACAGATACGATAAAAATATCTGCAAACCCTGAAAAAGTGACAACACCAGGCCAAAAAAGACTGTATCGAATCATCAATAATGGAAACGGCCATGCAGAAGGGGACTATATTGCACTCGCAGGAGAAGATGTGCACACAAAACGACTGAAAATGTTTCATCCGGTCCATACGTATATTAGCAAGTTTGTCACAGATTACACAGCTAAAGAGCTTCATGTTGCAGTTGTAAAAGAAGGGGAAGTTTGTTACGAACTGCCGCCTCTCCAGGAAATTCAAAGCTATGCACAGAACAATTTGAAGCTGTTTTGGGATGAATACAAGCGGATGCTGAATCCAGAAGAATATCCTGTCGATCTTAGCCAGGAATGCTGGAATAATAAAATGAAGCTTATTAAAAAAGTTCAAAAAGAAGTAGAAAACAGTATGTAATGAAGGGAAGATAAAGGATGGGGAAAATTGGAATATATGGGTCGTCCTTCGACCCTGTCACTAATGTTCATTTATGGACGGCGAGTACTGTTGCACACCGCTGTAAGCTCGATAAAGTTATTTTCCTGCCTTGCTCAAGCAAGCGAAGGGATAAACAGTTACATGTAGATGATACTCATCGTTGGAAGATGCTGGAGCTGGCGATTGATAACAATCCTAAATTCATCGCAGACGATTATGAAATGAAACAAGAGGCCTGGAATATTTATACCTATCATACATTGGAACACTTTAAAGAAGTATTTCCTGATGATGATATTTACTTTATTATGGGAGCAGATTTGCTCGTCGATATCGGCAAAGGGAAGTGGGCGAAGGGAGAGGAGCTTATTTCTGAAAACAAGTTTATCGTCATGGCAAGAAACGGCATTGATATGCTGCAGGCAATAAGTCACTCGCCTATCTTAAGAAATAATGATGATGGACTAACGTTTCATCTCCTTGATAAAGGGCTGGCAATGGAAATCAGCTCCACCTATATTCGCGAAGAATTGGCGATGGGAGGTGAACCAAGGTACTTATTGCCAGACTCCTGTTATAGCTATATAAAAGAAAACAAGCTCTACGAATAAAGAAAAATAAAGTTCTGAGTGTGCCGTATTAAACATGGTGAATTACAAACCTCTTCACTATGTTTAATACGGCAGCATAATTTCATATGAATTTGTTATTTATTTCAGAGCCGGTAAATTCAATCAGACCAATATTATTAGTCGTCTTAATAAGAAAGCCATTATCAAGCGTCTCATGCCTGATCGTTTCCTTCCATATGCAAGCTGTCTTCGGTATTCCCTCGCACAATAGCTGACTGTGGTCATAATAGCGATGAGTGATATTCCTTTTTATTACTTGATTGCCTAGAAACAGAGCACCTTTTAATGCAAGATTTGCCAGCCCGCGAAATGATTCATTTTTGATTGGACTGCTCGTGTATTGGTGAATCATTCTCTTTTCAAAAGGATAAAACACTACCTCCGTTGCAAGAGCAAAAGCCATATGTGCATCTCCAGAAAGAATGACACACTCAGAAGGATTCCAGCTAGCTATTCTTGTATGAAATTCATGGAACCCCCGTCCGTTGAATTTCCACCATTCTAAGTCCATTGCCTCCTGCAGCTTCGGAATATTGTTGGAAATAGGCAGGACAACTTTTTTTAAGAAAGTTTCAATTAGATCGACGCCGTATAAAGGAGTGGCAGACAAGAGAATAAGAGGCTCCCCTTCATGCCAGCCAGATGCATAAAGGCTTGTTTCAAGTTGATCCCATCCATCCTTTCTGATTAGATTTGGGCCATTAATCCGATTGTTGAGAAATGGTGTGATCAGCCGCTGTTTCGTATCAGGATAGAAGCGCTGTGTTCTCGTATCGAGGACTATAGTTGTCGGTGTGGATGGGATTGTATAATGCCAATTAGAAAAGGACCACATAGTTGAAATCCAATTCTCATATTGCTTTGTTTCGTAATTCCTTTCTTTAAGCCGGGAATTGATGACCGCTAAAAAGTGGGTAGAAAATGATTCGGGAGCATTCCCCCAGCCTTGGAAAGCCCAGTAGGCTGTCAGACCATTTGCGATTACATGACGCCCAAGAGGAGCGGACCAAACATTTTCCATCCAGTCATAGGAAATGTTCCAATCATCTGTTATATCATGATCATCAAAAATCATATATACAGACATATTTGCCATAACTCTGCGAATATGGGGAGTGGATGCTGCGAATTGGATCAAAGCCTTCGATTGTTCTTCATATTCTTTTCGGTTTTCCTCCATAGCTTTATCTGAC
>JAPSHL010000345.1 GCA_031179905.1 Bacillus sp. (in: firmicutes)
CAATAGAGCCAGAATACATCATCCACCAAGCTGCCCAAGTAAGTGTTGCTGAGTCAGTACATGATATATTGCACGATGAAAATGTCAATGTAAAGGGCTCATTACATGTTATTAAAGCAGGCATTAAAGCAGCTGTAAAAAGATTAGTATTCGCTTCATCAGCTGCTGTTTATGGAAATCCACATTTTCTGCCTGTCACAACAGATCACCCGACAATGCCAGAATCTCCATATGGGTTGACAAAGCTAACTGTTGAGCGTTATCTGCAAATGGCTTATAAGTTTTATCAATTACCATACAGTATCCTGCGTTACAGCAATGTTTATGGTCCAAGACAAGATGCAAAAGGAGAAGGTGGAGTAGTCTCTATTTTTGCTGACAAGATAGCCGAAAGAACAGCACCTGTCATATTTGGAAACGGAGAACAGACAAGAGACTTTATATATGTAAAGGATGTAGCGAGGGCTAATGTCAAAGCGTTAGAAGCGCAAGGAAATATATGTGTAAATGTCTCCACACAAACTCAAATCACGGTGAATGAATTATGGGAGACAATGGTCAAGGCTGCTGATATCCACTTAAAGGCAGAACATCAAGCTGAAAGGCCAGGGGATATTTTACACAGCACTCTTTGCAATCAAAAAACGCTGGAAGTATTACAGTGGATACCGCAAACAAGCTTGGAGACTGGCTTGAAGGAAACGGTAGCTTTTACAAGGAGCATGCTCCAAGGAACAAAATGACTAATGGAATAGAAGGGTCTGAACAGTAAATGGAAAGCAAGCAACTAGTCCGTCAGACAATTGGAGCGCTAATTGTTGTCATGGCGTTACTCCCCTTACTATATTTGATGCGGGAATATGATATGAAGCTGCTGCTTCTTCTCCTCGGGAGCTTTGGGGGACTGCTCCTTTTTTTATATTTAAAATCAACTATCGGCTTAGAAGATATGGCGAGAGGAGCAGTTTATGCACTTCTCGTCACTACTTTTTTGAATCAGTCTATTATTAACATAAATATTGGCTTTTTCAGTTTGTTTCTGTACAGAATTTTACTTATTGGAGCAGTGTTCATCTATTTTATTTATGCCACTTCAGAAAAGGGTTTGAAAAGGGACTTTGACCTTCTATCTGTAAAAGGTATATGGCTGTTTTTAGCGGTCTGGCTTGCTTATGGAACAGTATCAGTGCTTTGGGCAAAATCTATCATAGAAACATTCAAATACATGTCTCTTATGTGGATGGGATTGTTGTTCGTCTACTTAGCCAATGTCACATTTACAAGAGTATCCCGTCTTTTAATCTTTTATGTAATTTGGATGGGAATGACTATTTTTTTAATGGCTATTGGATTGATGAACCATTTCCTGCATATCCAACTGCCAACTTCGAGCCTTTATGGTGCTGGTGAATATAGAATCGGCTATCCAACAGCGGTGTTTTTTAACCAAAACGATTTTGCTGCGTTTTTGAGTATTTCTTTCTTTTTCTATGTGTCAGCAGCAAAAAACGGCAGCAGTTTAAAGGTTCGAATTCCTGCTCTTTTCTTGAGTATATTATCGCTCTATGTCATCTATTTGACAGATTCACGGGCAGGTCTCCTTTCTGTCGTTATTGGGCTGTGTTTTTATGTCTTCTTGCTGACGAACGAAAAAGTGAAAAAGTTGCTTCTTATCGGTGCTTTTTCTTCTGCAGGAATTGCAGTCCTTTTGTTTTCAGGAAGAATATTGGAAAAAATCCAGCATGCTTTTACACAAGCGAGCCTATATGGACCAGAGGAGATAATGCCCTCCAACTTAGGAAGAATAAATCTGCTGCGCAGCGACTTTCAATATATTATTGATTCCTTTGGCCTTGGTGTAGGGGCAGGAAATATTCCATATTATTTAGAACATTATCCTGTATTACCTACGGGAGGTGTGCTGCAAGTGCATAATTGGCTGGCTGAGATAGCGGGTAACTTTGGAGTTTTTATCCTTCTAGGTTACTTAGGGTTTATCCTTTCATTGTTTATCCAATTATACAGGATTTACAAAAAGGCAAACGGCAGGACATATAAAATGCTCTTAGAAGCAAGTATGCTTGGACTGGCAGCTTTTATGGCATCTAGTATCAGTCCCAGCACAGTCAGCAATTTATATTTTCATTGGGTATTGATGGGCTTTGTCATTTCTGTCTTGTCAGTATTTAAAAACAGACTTAAAGCAATGGATAAGGGGATTGTTTCTCATGAAAGATAGCTTGAAACGAATCGTTGGCCGATTAAAGAAATACGTATGGGTAATTTTAATTATTTGCATAGCAATGCCAACTCTCGGCTGGTTTATGCCTGCAGGCAGCGGACAGTCGGAGTATATGTCAGAAGCGATAATTAGATTAGGAAACTATGAAAATAGCTACTTAACAAATGCCGATCAGCTTGTTTCCTTGTTATCGAATGAAACTTCTTTTGAACAGGTTCTGCCCGATGTTTGGGAGGAGGAGTTAACGGATGAATTGAATGTCTCCACTACTCCAAATAAACTGCTTGTGCTGAACCTTGCAGGGAATGGAGAAGAGGAAGCATTAAACAGTCTAACAAAAATTGTTGATGAATTTATGCAGCTTGATCAGTCCTCCTTTGAAGAAAAAAGCACAATAATTGATACAAGTATTAAAGCATTAGAGACAGAAGATGCAAGCAGTGATACGATTGTCGACCAACAACGGTTCCTTTATGAATTAAAAAATGAAAAGCTTAACCTCGAGCCGGCGATATTGATAAAAGATGTTTATTTAAAAGGCGAGGAAAGAGAAGCTTCTCCTAAGGACAGAGTCGTACTAGGAGCGTTATTAGGTATTATGGCAAGCGTGTTAGTGCTGATCACACCAGAATTTATACGAGCACATTCCCGACAGTGAGGTGTCTTTCTTGAAAGAATTGGTTTCAGTAATTATGCCTTCATATAATAGCAAGGATTATATTT
>JAPSHL010000346.1 GCA_031179905.1 Bacillus sp. (in: firmicutes)
GGTAAACGGATACAAAAAAGGATAATATTTCTTCAAATTTCGACAATATATAACAAATTTTGACTGAATTTGCATATAAATTCAAGCTATTTAGCAGATATCAGTTATAAAGAACTATAAAACATTTTTATATAATAGTTCTAAATTCTTATTAAATATTTAAAAAGAATATTTTTTTAAATAATATATAGGTCTTGAGAACTGTCTAAAAAGTCTGATACCATTCATATTTATACTCATTAAATAAGGAAGGCTGGGAATGCCCCCCCTGCCTTCCTCATTTATATTATTTTTTATAGCCGTCTGTTTGGAGTGGAATGTCTGTTCCTGCTACATTTTCCATGACGCCGTCAATAGTACCTTCTGTATACGTGTCTGATGACTGCTCATGTGTTTCAGCAAGCCCTTTGGAGGCAACATCGTTCTTTTTATAGTCTTCGGTTTCGTAGACTTTTCCTGCTACAGGAGCATGTTGAGATTTTTTCATCGAAATTCCTCCATTAATTCTCTTTGTTATTGTTGATACATGTTGTTAGAAGTATAGGAAGAAGCTTGGTTATGAAGCAAATTTGACGGAACAGAATGGATTGCCTGACCGCCAATTGCTGTCTGCCCCATTGTTGATTGTCCCATAGACGCTTGGCCTCCAGTAAAGGAATGCGATACAGTTGATTGTCCCGTTAATTCTTGCTGAAGTTGGTTACACATATTAGCAACCTGCTGGCACTGCTGGATTGCAGCATCATGCCCATTTAGTGCTAGCTGAATAGTTTGTGCCGCTTGCTGTTCATGTGCAAGAATTTGCTGAAGCATTT
Organism: Bacillus sp. (in: firmicutes); assembly: GCA_031179905.1. Classification (GTDB taxonomy): domain Bacteria; phylum Bacillota; class Bacilli; order Bacillales; family Cytobacillaceae; genus Niallia. Next base: position 816 of record JAPSHL010000346.1, read on the forward strand.
GGATATTATGCTGTTCCTGTTGAAGCATTTGGCGGTATTGTTGGCTGCTCTGCTGTGTTTGTTGAATTAAGTGTTGAACGATTTGCCTGCATTGGTTTATTTGCTGCATTCCATTCATTGAGTTTTGCATCAATATTCCTCCTATATGCCATTTCCGGCTTTGTGTCTGTGATACAAAACATATTTTGCATGGATTTTCACAATACATGCAGCTAAATGTACTTTTACAAAAATTTACCACAGAAACGTTAAAAAAGTGCTTTATAGGCCTGATAGGCAAAATATAGTCCGAATCCAATCATGGATAAGGAGGATATAACGGAAATAATATACAACATATTAGAATGAAGCAGTCTTCTTGCAATTCCCGATATAAGTGCCATTATTAAATCCCACAATAATATACCCGATATAATCGCCAAGCTGCATAAAATAAAGGACTTATTTGAAAAGCTCTCAGCTGATTTTGCCAGCACAGAACCATATATTCCAAGCCAGAAAAGGATGGTTAGCGGATTGGAAATGGACATTAAAAAGCCAGAAAAAAACGATTTAAACAAAGAGTTATCCTGTTTATTCCTTTCTGAAACATTAATTTTGGCTGCATTAATTAAACTTTCTATTCCTGTATAGGTTAATACGAAAAAACCGAACAGATACAAAAAGGTCTTCATGAATGGTGTGTTGATAAACTGACTGACACCAAAGTAAACCATCATCATATAAATAACATCAGCAGCCAGAGCTCCCAGTCCGAACACCCAGGCATGAAAGAAACCGTTTCTTATCCCCTTGTCCAATTGTGCAGCGTTAACAGGACCAACAGGTGCCGCTAATGAGACACCCAATAATATATAAGGAAAAAAAGTACCCATAAACCCCTCCGAATATGTATTATTTGCTATATTGTATTCAGCTGCAGGGACTTGTACGACTAAAACTTAATTTCTAAAGGAATTAGTTCTTTCCATAAAAAAACTTCTTGGACAATTTAGCCCAAGAAGCTTTTCCTTTAATATTGAATTAAGTAGTATTTCTTTTTCCCTCTTCTAATAACAGTGAACTGTCCTTCGATACGATCCTCTGCTCCTAGTACATAATCCAGTTCTTGTTGGCGCTCCCCATTAATGTACACAGCACCATTAGTTATGTCCTCACGCGCCTGTCTTTTAGAAGATACAATGCCTGCTGATACTAATAAGTCTACTAAAACAGCTTCCCCTTCCTCATGCTTGTATGTTGGAACATCCTTGAAGCCTTGCTTAATCTCAGATGCTGTCAGATTTTTAATATCACCGCTGAAAAGCGCTGCTGTAATTTTCAAAGCTTGTTCAAGCGCTGCTTCCCCATGAATCATTTTTGTCATCTCTTCAGCAAGAGCTTTTTGCGCTTTTCTTAAATGTGCCTCTTCCTGTATAGATGTCTCCAATTCTTCAATCGTTTCTTTTGAAAGGAAAGTAAAGAATTTTAGATATTTGATAACATCAGCATCTGCTGTATTAATCCAGAATTGATAAAACTCGTATGGTGTTGTTTTTTCTGGATCAAGCCAAATAGCGCCACTTTCTGTTTTACCGAACTTTGTTCCATCTGCTTTTGTAACAAGCGGGATTGTTAAACCGTAAGCTTTTGCTCCTTCTGCACTGTTTTTACGGATAAGCTCTAAGCCTGTAGTAATATTTCCCCATTGGTCACTGCCACCGATTTGAAGCTTACAGTTATGGTTTTCGTAAAGATGCAAGAAATCAAGTGCCTGTAAAATCGTGTAAGTAAATTCTGTAAAGGAAATTCCTGTTTCCAGCCTAGAAGAAATTGTATCTTTAGCCAGCATATAGTTAATGCCGATATGCTTGCCATAATCCCTTAAGAATGTAACAATATCCATCTTGCCTGCCCAATCATAGTTATTAACCATCACTGCGCCATTTTCACCATCGAAATCGAATATTTTCTCCAGCTGCTTTTGCAAACATTTCACATTATGTCCAATTGCATCTAGTGTTTGTAGATTTCTTTCTTCGCTCTTTCCACTAGGGTCACCAATCAGCCCTGTCGCACCACCAACAAGCACAATCGGTGTATGTCCTGCATTTTGGAAGCGTCTCAATGTCAAAAACGGCAGCAAGTGTCCGATATGCATACTGTC
>JAPSHL010000114.1 GCA_031179905.1 Bacillus sp. (in: firmicutes)
TGTGCCGCTTGTGCCACACGTATTGAAAAAGGGATAAACAAAATGCAAGGTGTTGCTAACGCGAATGTCAATTTAGCGCTTGAAAAGGCAATGATTGAATTTAATCCTGCAGAAGTTTCGATTAGAGATATTATTACAAAAGTAGAGAAGCTAGGTTATGGTGCACACCAACAGCAGGACGAAAAAGAACAGATAGATCACCGAGAAAAGCACATCAAAGATCAACAGCGTAAATTCATTATTTCAGCTGTACTATCTTTGCCTTTATTGTGGACGATGTTCGCACATTTTTCTTTTACATCGTTTCTATATGTACCAGATTTTTTAATGAATCCTTGGATCCAATTGATATTGGCTACTCCGGTTCAATTTATTATTGGTAAGCAGTTTTATGTTGGAGCTTATAAAGCACTTCGTAATGGCAGTGCAAACATGGATGTACTCGTTGTCATGGGTACTTCCGCAGCTTATTTTTACAGTCTATATCAAGCGATTGTAACTGCTGGTACACACCACGGTCCGCATCTATATTTTGAAACAAGTGCAGTATTGATTACATTAATCCTTTTGGGAAAATTATTTGAAGTAAAAGCAAAGGGACGTTCTTCTGAAGCAATTAAAAAATTAATGGGACTTCAAGCCAAAACAGCGATCGTTGTAAGAGATGGCTTTGAAAAAGAAGTACCGCTAGAAGAAGTAGTTATTGGTGACACTGTCTTAGTGAAACCAGGTGAAAAAATTCCCGTTGATGGTGAAGTATTAGACGGAACGACTGCAGTGGATGAATCGATGTTAACAGGTGAAAGTCTGCCAGTAGATAAAGTAGAGGGTGACGTGTTGTACGGTTCCACCATTAATAAAAATGGTTCCATCAAAATGAGGGCTACGAAAGTTGGCCGTGACACGGCATTAGCCCAAATCATTAAAGTAGTTGAAGATGCACAAGGTTCAAAAGCACCGATCCAACGTTTGGCTGATCAAATCTCAGGAATTTTCGTACCAATCGTTGTAGGGATTGCAATCATCACATTCTTTGTTTGGTTTATATGGGTCCATCCATTTGAGTTTACTTCAGCACTTGAGGTGTTAATTGCCGTACTTGTCATTGCTTGTCCATGTGCACTTGGCTTAGCTACACCAACCTCCATTATGGCAGGTTCGGGTCGGGCTGCAGAATTTGGTATTTTGTTTAAGGGTGGCGAGCACTTAGAACAAACACAAGGTATTAACACAGTTGTAGTGGATAAAACAGGTACAGTTACTCATGGAAAGCCTGTATTAACTGATGTTTTATTAGCAGAGGGCCAAAACGATGAGGACTTTTTAGGACTGATTGGGGCTGCTGAAAAACAGTCGGAGCACCCATTAGCAGAAGCTATCGTTCAAGGAATACAGGATAAAGACATTAAACTTGGTAACATTCAATTTTTCGAAGCTATTCCAGGTTACGGGGTACAAGCAACTGTTTCAGGTCAAGGTGTTGTCATTGGCACACGTAAACTCATGCAACAATACGGCATTGATATTCAATCCGTTCTGCCAGCAATGGAGGAATTAGAGAAGAACGGAAAAACAGCGATGCTAGTTGGAATTAATGGTCAATATGCAGGGTTAGTTGCAGTTGCAGATACAATTAAGGAGACTTCGAAAGAGGCTGTACAGCGCTTAAAGCAAATGGGTATTACAGTCATTATGATGACAGGTGATAACGAGCGCACAGCACAAGCCATTGGTAAGGAGGTAGGCGTTGACGCAGTTATTGCAGAAGTACTTCCCGAAGGTAAAGCAGAAGAAGTGAAAATACTACAAGAACAAGGCAAAAAGGTTGCAATGGTTGGAGACGGTATTAATGACGCACCAGCACTAGCTACAGCTGATATTGGGATGGCAATTGGTACAGGTACTGATGTTGCAATGGAAGCAGCAGATATTACCCTTATTCGTGGTGATCTCAACAGCATTGCAGATGCGATATTAATGAGCAAAAAGACAATGCGTAACATTAGGCAGAACTTGTTCTGGGCATTTGCGTATAACACTATTGGAATTCCTATTGCTGCAGTTGGGTTGCTGGCACCTTGGGTTGCAGGTGCTGCGATGGCTTTTAGCTCCGTGTCAGTCGTTCTAAACGCTTTGCGCTTACAAAGAGTAAAATTAGATAAATAAAGAAGTACGGTGTACAGCACCGCAGGGTTTAAGAGCTTTTGAGACAACGTCTAGCCTAAATAATATAGAAGAAACAAGGAGGTTATTAAGTATAAATAGTTGAAATACCTGCGTTGTAATTAGTGGTGGGTATTTCAACAAAAATATACCTTACTATGGTACTTTAATATTGTTGTATGAAAGAGGAGAAATATAAGGATGACGTTGGTAAAAAAATATAATTAGCTATAAATGGGTAAATTGGGTTTGGATCAAAACTCTACGCAAATAGCTTAGCATCTGCAATTAATAAATTTGAGGAGGATATAAATGAAAGCTAATAAATTATTAATCCTTATGATGGCTGTAATAACAGCAATAGTTTTTGCAGGATGTACTAGTAGCAGCAATAATAACAATGGAGATGGTATGGAAGATATGGATCATACGGAGATGAACCATTCAGGTTCTAGCGAGCTTCCTAATGGACTCCAAGAAGCAGGGAATCCAACTTATAAAGTAGGAAGCACAGTAATCCTTAATTCAGACCATATGGAAGGTATGAATGGAGCTGAGGCAACCATTACAGGTGCATATGAGACAACTGTTTATTCTGTTTCATACACTCCAACAACAGGCGGAGAGAAAGTAACTAAACATAAATGGGTGGTGCATGAAGAGATGGAAAATGGAGCACAGCAACCATATAAACCAGGTGCTGAAGTTACCCTTGCTGCAGACCATATGAAAGGTATGGCAGGTGCAAAGGCTACAATAGATTCAGCAGAACAAACAACTGTTTATGTAGTTGATTACATACCTATTGATGGTGGAGATAAAGTTAAGAATCATAAATGGGTCACAGATAGTGAACTTTCTCCAAGCGAGTAACTGAGAAACGTACAAAAGAGCATCCTCTGCATAAACTGGTACCTGTAGACAGGACACTCGAAAAAGAGTGTTTCATCTGAACAGAACCCTATAAAGTAGACAGCTAAATAAACAAAAATGGGATATATTTACATCCGAAGACTTAAAGAAATATGTTAAACAAACATAGGTGCTTAAATACAATAAAATGTCTAGGCCCTCAGTATATGGGATTAGACATTTTTTTATTAAGCAATAAATAAATTTTTAAAGTAAAAAAAGTAATAGAAATCGTAAAAGAGATAGTCAAAGCAATCTTAGGGGGTTCATTAAATAACATAATCTAACCTAATAAATTAGTAGATGTTTAATCCCTAGTTGACATATAAGAATTGAATGTTTAAGATGTGATTATAAAAATTATTTATGGTAAATTTACAAATATATATTAGCTACTCGCTGGAACAAGAAGTAAACGGGGATACTAACTTATTAATTGAAAACCAAAATGTGATTGTACTATATTTAAAATTCGCCAATTGATTATTTCTCTAAATAGTTTATATTCTAATAGTTATAACTTGCACGTACATTCCTAATTTTAAAATAATTGTTGCAAGTTATTAACTCTATGTTATAATTCACACTATAAAAGTAGGAATTGTATACTTTAATTTTTTGAAAAGTTTTACAATTATATTCTTGATATCAACTTAGGAGTGTTAACAAGATGGGTTCACATGTTTTAGATTTAAGAATGTTGCAAAATAACTTTAGTACAGCGGAAATGCGATCTGTATGGAATGATGAGAATAGATTACAGAAGATTCTTGATGTTGAAGCTGCATTAGCATTGGCTGAGAGTGAACTTGGGGTTATTCCAGAAAATGCGGGAAGCGTGATTAGAGACGCTGCTAAAATAGAAAACTTCGAAATTGATAGAATAGCAGAAGAGGCTGCGAAATTAAAACATTCATTAATGGCCACTGTTAATCATTTGCAAGCACTTTCTGGAGAATATGGAGAATTTGTTCATTATGGAGTAACTACGCAGGATGTAACTGATACAGGTGTGATTCTTCAGTTGAAAGAAGCAAATAAGATACTTAAGCGGGATGTTAAGCAAGTAGCGGAGCTTTTAATTGGGCTTGCCTCTAAATATAAAGAAACGCCAATGCCTGGAAGAACACATGGAATGCAAGGATTGCCAACGACTTTCGGATTTAAGATAGCAGTGGTTTTAAGTGAGTTTGAACGTCATTTAGAAAGGTTACATGCTGTTGAAACGAGAGTTTTTACTGGAGTGCTTGCAGGAGGCGTCGGCACCTATGCTGCATTAGGCAGTAATGGTCCAAAAGTAGAAAAAAGAGCTCTAGAACTTCTAAAATTGGATACGCCAGATATTTGTTGGCATTCTTCTCGTGACCGGATTTCTGAATATGGGTCTGTACTTGGATTAATTAGTGGATCGCTCGGAAAGTTAGGGAATGAATTCTATAATTTAATGCGTACAGAGATAGATGAAGTAGAAGAACCATTTAAAACAGGGAATGTTGGATCGACAACGATGCCTCATAAACGCAACCCAGCTATTTTTGAAGGAATTGCAAGTTTAACAAAACCTATTCTGCATAGTGTTGCACTGCTTCATGAATCATTAGTGATGGAACATGAGCGAGATGCAATGAGCTGGAGAAGTGAATGGATTGCTTTGCCGGAAATTTGCTTATATCTTTCTTCTCAGTTAAAAAGTACGATAACTGTTTTAGAAGGACTAGTAGTAAAACCTGAAAATATGAAGAGAAACTTGGAAATGCAAGGTGGGCTTATCTTATCAGAACGTGTAATGTTCGCGTTATCTGAAAAGGTCGGAAAACAAACGGCACATCACCTTGTTTATGAAATAGCAATGGAATCAGTCGAACAAAAAGTTCCATTTAAAGAGCTTTTGACGGCAAATGAAAAAGTTGCTTCGGTACTGTCCAAGGAAGAAATCAATCAGTTACTAGATCCTAGCCAGTATACAGGTCTTGCAAGTCAAAAGGTAGATGAGGTAATTCAGTCCATTAAGAGTGGAGGGTTATTAGATGAGTAACTTAACCTTTCATCAAGCCACTAATAAAGATATTAAAGCATTGCTTGATTTATCATTACGTGGTTATGCCTCTATCCGTGAGCTTGGGATTAATTTTGCAGCAGCCACTGCTGATGAGAAGCTAGTAGAAAAAAATGTGAATGAAAATATTTGCTTTTATATGAAGGATGGAGACGAGATGGTAGCAACTGCTTCCATTCGGATGCCATGGAGCAGCCATCATGGACCTTATGAAATTCCGCATATATGGTGGGTTGCTGTTGCTCCTGAATATAAGAGAAAAGGTTATGCATCAAAACTATTAGATTTCATTGAAAATGATTACTTGCGAGACATGCTTCATTGTCCTTCCGTATCACTGGGTACAGCAAAAGAACATCCTTGGCTTGCGGAAATGTATCTAAAGCGTGGCTATGAAAAGGTTGGAGAGTCTGATTTAGGAAAAGGACATATAACGATATATTTAGAAAAACTATTATTAGCAAAATCATATAAGAAAAGGTAGGAAAACATCATGAAGAAGAAATTACTCTTAATTATTACTATGGCAGTTATGCTTTTATTAGCAGCTTGCGGAAATGTAAATGAAAAATCAGGAGATAGTGAAAAGAAAGTTCTTCGTGCAGGATCAACGGCACAAAGTTATCCGAACGGCTATGAAGAAGACGGTAAGTTAGTTGGGTTTGACGTAGAAGTGTTTGAAAAAATTGCCGAAAACCTAGGCTATGATGTTGAGTGGGTTAAAACTGACTTTGCAGGTTTAATGGGTCAATTAGAAACAGGCAAAATTGATACTGTTGCAAATTTCGTTGCAGTAACGGAAGAGAGAAAAGCAAAATATAATTTTTCTGAACCATATGCCTATGCAGGGGCTACAATTGTTACAAATAAAGATAATGATTATGATAGTTTAGATGATTTAAAAGGGAAAACAGTTTCTGGCGTTCTAGGATCTAATAATGTTGTAAATCTAGAAAATTTTGATCCTGAAATTATCGCAAAAACATACGAAACTCGTGATGGAGCAATGAATGACGCAATCAACAATCGTGTCGATGGCTATGTTAACTCAAAATCATCTTTAATTGCTGAGATTGAAAAAGGTGATCTGCCATTGAAATTTGTTGGTGACCCATTTGTTTACGAGGATGTTTCATTCCCATTCGCAAAAACTGAAGATGGTGAGAAACTAGCTGAAGCATTTAATGCTGAAATCAAGAAGTTACGTGAGGATGGAACTTTAACAGAACTATCTAAGAAATATTTTGCCGGTGAAGACATCACGGTTAAGGAATAATTTGGAGGAACAAAATGAATCTCGAACTTGATTTTGCTTACTTTGTAGAAATTTTTCCGGCGCTAATGAAATTAATACCATTCACCTTATTTCTTGCTGTCATATCTATGTTATTTTCCGTCATTGGCGGTTTAATTCTTGCCTTAATTACTAGGTCGAATTTTCCTGTGTTAAAGCAGATTGCAACTATTTATATTTCCTTTTTCCGGGCAATTCCAACGTTAGTGCAGTTATTTTTAATCTATTACGGTTTACCTCAAATTTTTCCTGCCTTAACTGGTATGACCGCAGTTACTGCAGCAATTTTGGGGCTCAGCTTAAAACAATCGGCGTTTTTAGCGGAAATCTTCCGTGCAGCATTGAACTCTGTGGAAAAAGGGCAAGTAGAGGCTTGTTTATCTGTAGGAATGACGAAGGCACAAGCTTTGCGCCGGGTCGTATTACCTCAAGCAACTCGCAATGCGATTCCAGCGAGCAGCAACGTTTTTATTGGTTTAATTAAAGAGACTTCCCTAGCTTTTACATTAGGTATAGTAGAATTATTTGCACAAGGAAAAATTTTAGCAGCAAGTTCCTTGAAATTCTTTGAAACATACTTAGCGTTGGCATTGCTTTATTGGATACTGATTATAATTGTTACTTTAATCCAACAAGTGATCGAAAAGCGAATGGAAAAACCGTATATCAGTTAAAGGAGTCTTACCATGATATCTGTGAAAAACTTGAAAAAGAGTTTTGGTAAAAATACCGTATTAAATGGTGTTGATTTACACGTTGAGCGTGGCGATGTATTAGCTATAATTGGACCTTCTGGATCAGGTAAATCAACATTATTACGCTGCTTAAATTTATTAGAAGTACCAGATGAAGGCAATATCCATATTGGAGAGACAAATGTAGACGTAGCTAAAATGGGGAGAAAAGACATCCATAATTTGCGACAAGAAACAGCAATGGTTTTCCAAAACTATAATCTGTTCAAAAATAAAACGGCTTTACAAAATGTTACGGAAGCATTAATTGTTGCAAAAAAAATGAATAAGCAAGAGGCGGAGAAAATTGGAAAAGAGCTGTTGATTAAGGTTGGGCTTGAGGATAAATTCCATCAATATCCTTCTACTTTATCTGGCGGACAGCAGCAGCGTGTCGGGATTGCTCGTGCGCTTGCAGTAAAACCACATGCGATTCTATTTGATGAACCAACATCTGCTCTAGACCCAGAATGGGTTTCTGAGGTGCTTCATGTTATAAAAGATATAGCCAAGCAAAATACTACGATGATTATCGTCACACATGAAATGAAATTTGCTGAAGAAGTAGCAAATCGTGTCATTTTCATGGCAGACGGAAATATCGTCGAGGAAAATGAACCGAAAGAATTATTTCATAATCCAAAAAGTCCAAGAACGAAACAATTTTTAAAAACACTGGAAAGAGATGAATAACAATCATGAAAATGTCCCATGAACTACTAGAGGATTTAATTGGAAAAAGAAGATATTTACATGAAAATCCAGAACTTGCTTTTGAGGAATTTAATACAACTGCCCATATTAAAAAATGGTTAAAAGAACACAATATTGCGATTCTGCCTCTTGATTTAGAAACAGGCGTAGTTGCTGAAGTAAAAGGTGCGTTTGAGGGGCCAACTATCGCAATCCGTTCTGACATTGATGCCTTACCAATTAAAGAAGAAACAAAGGTACCGTTTAAATCGAAAACGGATGGGAAAATGCATGCATGTGGTCATGATTTCCATACTGTTTCCATATTGGGAGCTGCAATACTCTTAAATGACCAGAAGGATAATTTACACGGAGCAGTGAGATTTATTTTCCAAGCAGCAGAGGAAGTTGCTCAAGGTGCGAAGATAGCAGTAGGAAAAGGGGCATTAGAAGGTGTTTCTTCTATTTTTGGTATGCATAATAAACCAGATTTGCCAGTGGGTACCATTGGTGTAAAATCAGGTGGATTAATGGCAAGTGTAGATAAATTTAAAATTAAATTCAATGGTGTAGGCGGGCATGCGGGTATACCTCATAATGCCATTGATCCTATTGTTATAGCTAGTCAATATGTAACCTCTGTCCAAACAATTATTGCTAGAAGATTAAATCTGTTTGATAATGCTGTCATAAGTATTACAAGTATTCATGGAGGTAACACATGGAATGTAATTCCTGACGCTGTTATGCTTGAAGGAACAGTGCGGACGTTCCAGCCTGAAGCACGAGCAGCGATTCCTGGTTTAATGAAAAACTTGGCTGAATCTATTGCACAAGGAAATGGCGGTTCGGTTGAGTTTATTTGGGATGATTATTTACCAGTAGTAAATAATGATCCTAAATTGGAAGAAATCGTGCGGGTAACTGCTACAGAAGCTGGGTATAATGTTGTCGATGCTGTACCGAGTGCAGGCGGAGAAGACTTTGCGTTTTATCAAACCTACATTCCAGGCTTTTTTGTGTGGATGGGGGTAGATGGACCTCAAGAATGGCATCACCCAGAATTTGATTTAAAAGAGGACGCAATAAAAGTTGCTTCTGAATATTTTGCTAATCTAGCAGTAAATATATTGAATGAGAAATTCTAACTCTTTAAAACAGTATGGACTAAATGCTTTGCAAGCGTAAATGATGATTTTACACTTGCAAAGCATTATTATTCTTTTCGTTATGATCTTTCTTCTGTATACGAAGAAAGATTTTATTTTTTTGTTATTGTTCATATAATTTTAAAAGGTTTAAAAAGCAAAGGAGGAAATTCAACATGAAAAACCAACAAAAAAAGGTGAAATTAGGTTTGTTTCTAGCTGGAACTGGGCATCACGTTGCTTCATGGAGACATCCAAATGCTATCTCGAATGCCTCTATGAATCTATCATATTTTAAAGAAGTAGCACAAACTGCTGAAAAGGGCTTATTCGACCTATTATTCTTGGCAGATAGCTTATCAGTAGATGAAAATTCACATCCCAATATTCTAACTAGATTTGAGCCAATGACTTTGTTATCGTATCTTGCAACAGTTACAAACCAGATTGGCTTAGTTGCAACCGCATCAACTACATATGAAGAACCCTTTCATGTTGCGAGGAAGTTTGCTTCATTGGACCATATAAGTGCTGGTCGTGCTGGCTGGAATGTTGTGACAACCTCGCTAGCTTCCACTGCAGAAAACTTTAATAAGACGGAGCATTTAGAACACAGTGCCCGCTATAGAAGAGCAACGGAATTTGTGGAAATAACTAAAAAGTTATGGGATTCTTGGGAAGAAGACACTTTAGTGATAGATAAAGAATCAGGGCAGTTTATTGATAAAAACAAGTTTCATCAAATCAACCATCACGGTGAATTCTTTTCTGTTAGAGGACCGCTAAATGTATCAAGACCCCCACAAGGGCATCCAGTAATTGTACAAGCAGGGTCATCGGGTGATGGAATGGCATTTGCAGCTAAATATGCAGAGATTGTCTTTACTGCCCAAGCAAACAAAAACGATGCAATTACCTTTTACAATAACCTAAAAAGTCAAATGGATCAGTTCAACCGTAAGAAAAGCAACTTAAGTATTATGCCTGGATTTATGCCGATTATAGGAACGACAGAAGCAGAAGCACAAGAAAAATACGAAGCATTACAAGAGTTAATCATTCCTAAAGCTGGACTTGCCATATTGGGAAGGTACTTTGGCGATATAGACTTTGACGGCATTCCATTGGATACACCGTTTACAGATATTGAACTACCAGATTCTGTTAATGGTATCCAGAGTAAACATGAAATGATTACGAAGAAAGCTAAAGAAGAAAGCTGGACACTGCGTCAAACATATCAGTGGGTTGCAGGTTCACGCGGACATCATATAGCCATTGGAACCCCATCCCAAATTGCTGACAAGATGGAGTCTTGGATAAAAGAAGGGGCTGCTGATGGATTTAATATCATGCCTGCCCTACTGCCAGATTCCTTATTAGACTTTGTTAACTATGTAATTCCAGAACTGCAATTTAGAGGGATTTATCGTACTGAGTATGAAAGTAACACATTACGTGGAAACTTAGGTTTAGAACTGCCAATTAATTCACTTTCAAAATAAGATGTCATTAAAAATAGTACAAGGCAAACTTCCACATGAAAAGTGATTTTCCAAAGATATCCTCGTTATAACTGATGAATAATAGTGTAAGAAAAATATTAAGTTTTATGTTATAACCTTCAATAAAAAATGTCTAATCCCCTGGGTATATGGGATTAGACATTTTGTAATTATATCAAAATTAATCTAAAAAGTATTAATGCTCATATTCTTGGTAATTACTTGCTAAAGTTCCTTTTTATTAAAAACTCGAAGTATAATTATTTTGATAAGTGTATATCAATAATGGTTTGAATTTTATGTATAAGTATAGATCTTTCACAGAAAAATCAGCAGGTATTAGACAACTGTTGTATCCATGGAAATCCAAATATTAGATATA
>JAPSHL010000347.1 GCA_031179905.1 Bacillus sp. (in: firmicutes)
CTATCTATATAGAGAAATAAACGAAGGCCATCAAAAAATCGTACCATGGTATGATTGAAAATCAGGTCATTATTATCTCTTAGTTATGAGTTGTTATATAGACAGCGGAGAAGTATTCTTTATTAATATCCATACTAAAAGGAACACCGAATTCATAAAGGGCAAGCATCTTCAATAAAAAAACAGCTCAATTGAGCTGTTTCGATTCCTTATTTAGCTGGATGAAACGCTATTTCGGTCTCCTTCTTAGCTGCTTCCTCCTTGTCGATTCTTTCCTGGAGGTCAGTCATTTTCTTTAAGGATTGGATAGCCGTTTCAAGATGTTCTGCGGCTGGTTTAGTTGTAAATAGAAGGTATTGCAGGCCATAACCGATAAAATATATCGGGGTCAGCAGCTTCTTAACATGCTTGTTACGAATGATGTACAGTTCATAAGCAAGGGCCAAGACGACGAATAGAACAACAATGCCATCTATCTGATTTGAATAGGGAATAAGCCAAACTGTAATACTGATGAGCCCAATAAAAACCACAAGATTCAAGTGACAGCCTTCGCTAATGCGGGACTGGCTCTCCACATTTTCAAGTGTAAGATCTTCGCTTCTATTAAAGCAGTTGGCTGCCATATGCTCTGCTGCATGGTATTTTCCTAGCGGTGTTAGCTTGTAGATTAGTAAGTATAAAATAATAAGTAGTATAACTGCTGTTTCGATCTCCGCTGCACTTAAACCTCCGATTGACCAGCTTCCTTTGGACATGACGAAAAGAAATGTGAAACCAAAGGCCAGCATAGACAAAAAGGACTTCCATGTGTCTAGGAATGATGTGATGAAAAACCACATGCCTCGGACCAATGGCACTTTCTTTAAATATTTGTCGATGTCAAAATCATCTATTTGCTCTTCTTCCGTCCCCCTAATTTGGTGAGTTGTAGTAATCTTGCCATTTTTTCGGATTGATTTAACATTAACATTTCTCGAATGAAACTTTACGCCATTAAAGAGCGCTTTTCCTCCATAGTTCATAAAGGTCTCCATTTTTCACAAGATTTTTTTCTCTTCATTTATATAATATATTCCCGAATTGCACAATACATGTGCAGTCTGAGCATGTTATGCCTGTTTTATAGACGTATAAACTCACATGTTTGTTGCATGAATTCACTCAATACTTCTCCATAAATATAAAGAAGCATAGCTTAAATACGGTTCCCAGGCAGGAATCATCTCTTCCATCTGCTCTTTTGTCGGCTTACTTTCTAGTCCAAGCAGCTTCTTCAACGCATTTTGGATGCCAATATCTGCAATGGGAAACAGATTCTTCCTTCCCAGCCCAAACATAAGCACATTCTGAATAGTCCATTGGCCAATTCCTCTGTATACAATCAATTCCTTCATAATTTCTTCATCTGTTTTATCAAACAGGCTCTCTAAGCTTAGCCTGCCTGTAGCGATTTCCCTAGATATATCTATTATGTATTCAGCCTTTCTAGTGCTGAATTGCAGTTCTCGCAAATCCTCTACCGTGAGGGAGGCTACCCGCTCAGGTGCCGGATAAAACCAAGCTCCATCTTTTTCAAATCCATATGTCTTCACAAATCTTTCTGTCAAAGTGTATGCAAACTTTAAATTAAGCTGCTGATGGATAATACATTTCACAATACAGTTATATGGATGGAAATCAAGGACAAGCGGTGTTCCGAAATGGCTGTTAAACAGCTCCTGCAATTGTGTAAGTTGAAAATGTTCATGCACTTCTATAAGGCAACTGTCCCATTGAAAAATTCGTGTTAACTCTCGAATAATTGCCTCTTCGTCTACGTCTGCAATCCCTTCTAACTGAAAGGCAGGCTCCTCAGTTGTGCCAACGGCTGTTACCACTATGACAATCTGCTCCCGGCCAATAACAAGCGGGACTTTGACAGACCTCTTGTCAAAGTCTACTTTATGCAATGGATCTAAAGCTAGACGGCTTAACACGAGGTCAAAATTATAGGGTCCTGTAACTGGAAAAATTCTCAATAGAATCACCTGTTCTGTTTTTTAACTATTATAACATGGATATATGTGGAAGTTCTATTCATCGACCTTAACTTTACAAAAAAGAAAAAAGCCCGATTTAATTCGGACTCTTTTCACTACCCTTATTCTGCTTTACCATAAAGTCATCAAGACTTTTGAAAGTATAGCCTCTTTTTTTCAAGTCCTTGATAGCCTGTTCCAAAGCATCTGCATTATCTTTTGAAACAGTATGCAAAAGCATGATGCAGCCAGGGTGTGCTTGCTTCATCATATTGTCATAGCTGTATTGCCAGCCCCTTTGTTGATCGGTTTTCCAATCGACAAACGCTAAAGACCAGAACACTTGTGTATAGCCGAGTTCTTTGGCAAGCATCAATGTCCGTTCACTGAAAACTCCGCGAGGCGGCCTTAAGTATTTCATGCCTTTTTTGCCTGTAATCTCTTCTGTTTCTTTTGCAACCTTATCCAGTTCCTCCTTAAGTCTTTGATCGGACACTTGAGTGAAATCAGGATGATGGTACGAATGATTTCCAATAATATGCCCTTCATCAGCCATTCTTTTCACCAAATCTGTGGCGCTTTGCAAATAATGTCCTGTTACGAAAAATGTTGCTGGTACTTTTTCTTTCTTCAGCACATCAAGGATTTTTCCTGTATAGCCATTTTCATAGCCATTATCAAATGTTAAGTATAGCACCTTCTCATCGGGGCTGCCCTTATAGTAAGCGCCGTATTTTTGGAGAAGTTGATCAAGCGGCTGCCCTGCTTCTGCCGGCTGCTCATTACTTGATTTCTTGAAACCCCAAGCTTGAGGCTGATTAGAAACGTTCGCAAACACAGGATGCTGAACGAGCATAAATATCACAAAAAAGGCCGATATTAGCTTAAGTTGTTTCACCTTTCTCCCTCCTTTTTAACAAATCTAA
>JAPSHL010000115.1 GCA_031179905.1 Bacillus sp. (in: firmicutes)
CATCGGAAATGTTCTTGCTTCAATGAATGGGCGTTTTGTCCTGCACATAGTTCCTTTTACGGAGATACAGCAGTTAATTCATAAACAAATACCAGAAAATTATACAATGACTGCGACAAGAAGACTGATGCTGCGAATAACAGATGAAATTAGAAGACGACAAGAAGCGTTAGCAATCATCACAGGGGAAAGTCTAGGCCAAGTTGCCAGCCAAACTATTGAAAGTATGTATGCGATAAATGCGGCCACAAATACTCCGATTATTAGGCCGTTGATCACATCCGACAAGTCAGAGATTGTGGAGATTGCCAAGGCTATTGGAACATATGATATATCCATTAGACCATATGAGGATTGTTGTACAGTATTTGTCCCTGCTTCTCCAAAAACAAAACCGAAAAAAGAGAAGGTTGAATTTTATGAGAGTTTTGTTGACTTTGAGCCGATGATTAAGGAAGCTGTCGACAAAATAGAGACGGTTATTTTAACTGGCAAACAGGAAGAAAACAGTCTGTTGGACAACTTATTTTAGAAATAAGTAAAGAATCTTTAGCGGTGGTAATTGTGAACAATTACCAAGTTTAAAAGTGAATGAAGTCCATGTGTATTACACATTCTATTATCAACAAGGAGGTGATACACATGGCAAACAACAACAGCAGCAACAACCTAGTAGTACCTGGTGCAGATCAAGCTCTACAACAAATGAAATACGAAATCGCTACAGAATTCGGCGTTAACTTAGGTGCAGAAACAACTTCTCGTGCTAACGGTTCTGTTGGTGGTGAGATCACTAAACGTTTAGTTCAAATGGCTGAACAACAACTTGGTGGTTTCCAAAAATAATAAATAATATGGCTATAAGAGATGAGGCTTTTGCCTCATCTCTTTTTTTATTAAAAATGAAATATTTTTAAAATTAAACAGTTAGTAGTATAATGACATAAGTATTTTTTAAACCTAACCACTAGGGGGAAATGAAATGAGTCGGGAAGAACTATTAGCTCCGGAAATGTATAACTTCGTTTCCGAGATTGAGAAGTTTGCGCAAAACAAGGAAAAGCTTGCATTGCGCTGGGAAAACGAAAGCGGAGATAAAAAGGAAATTACATACAGCCAGCTTATGCAGCAAGCAAACAAGCTAGGTAATGTTTTCAAAGATGCTGGCCTTGTTAAAGGTGATGTCGTATTAGTTATTGTGCCAAGACTAATCGAGGCATACCAAGTATACATAGCTGCATTGAAATTGGGACTTACAATCCTTCCAAGTTCAGAAATGCTTCGGGCGAAGGATTTGCAATACAGAATAACACATGGAGAAGTGAAAGGCGTTATCAGCTATTATCCATTTTTGGACGAGATTAATAAGGTAGAAGAGGTCAGCAGTCTGAAGCGATTTGTTATTGGGAAGGAAGCAGATGGATGGAAATACTTGGATGAAGCAGCAGCAGATGCTTCTGATGAGCTGGAGTTAACTGTAACGAAAAAATCAGATACAGCTTTCATTTCCTATACTTCTGGTACTACAGGGAATCCGAAAGGTGTTGTACATACACATGCATGGGCTTATGCTCATCTCAGAACAGCAGCACCAAACTGGCTCTGCATTGAAGAAGGGGACTTGGTCTGGGCTACAGCTGGACCTGGCTGGCAGAAATGGGTGTGGAGTCCGCTTCTTTCCGTATTAGGATCTGGGGCAGTCGGCTTTGTTTATCATGGCAAGTTTGATCCTCGTAAGTATTTGCAGCTGCTCGAAAATTATGAAATAAATGTATTATGCTGCACTCCTACAGAATATCGCCTGATGGCTAAAGTAGACGATATCGGCATATTTAATCTTCCTAGCTTAAGAAGTGCTGTTTCAGCAGGAGAACCGCTGAACAGGGAAGTAATTGACGTATTTAAAGAGCATTTCAATCTCGATGTGCGAGACGGATATGGACAAACAGAAAATACTCTGCTGTTAGGTATTACAAAAGGAGTGCCGCTTCGACCAGGTTCTATGGGCAAACCGACACCTGGGAACATTGTTGAGGTTGTCGACGAAAATGGTGCACCATGTGCAGTAGGAGAAGTTGGCGATATTGCTGTCCATAAAGAAACGCCAGCTCTATTCAAAGAGTACTTTAAAGAGCCTGAACGGACTAGACAGCAATTTAGAGGCGATTATTATATTACAGGCGACAGGGCGAAAAAGGATGCAGACGGTTACTTCTGGTTTGAAGGCAGAAGTGATGATATCATCATTAGCTCTGGCTATACTATCGGACCTTTCGAAGTTGAAGATGCACTTGTTAAGCATTCGGCTGTAAAGGAATGTGCAGTTGTCGCAAGTCCTGATCCTATCAGAGGAAATATAGTGAAAGCATTTATTGTTCTTCGTGATGGAATCGAAGGAACAGAAGAGTTAATTAAGGAATTGCAGACACATGTAAAGACTATGACTGCGCCTTACAAATATCCGCGTAAGATTGAATTTATTAACGAGCTTCCTAAGACTGCTTCTGGAAAAACAAGAAGAGTAGAGTTAAGGGACAATGAACTGAAAAACAAAGGATGACTTAAGGTAAAGGTGACGGTTATTCCGATTTAGAATCTTTCCTTTAAGCGAAGAAGGAATAAGCAGCATGTATGCAAAATATATACATAGCTGCTTATTTTTTTAGGAGGAAAAAATGTGGGGACTTTATTTCATGGTGGAACTATATACACAATGAAGCACGAGGGCGACACGGCAGAGGCTGTTTATACAGAAGGACAGTTTATAGTTGATTATGGCGATGCCCGGGATCTCGAAAGAAAATATCAAAGTAAAATAACAAAGCGCATTCTTTTAGAAGGGGCTGTTATGCTGCCAGGCTTTGTTGACAGTCATATGCATCTTATCGGACACGGAGAAAGGCTGCTTCGCTTAGATTTATCTGAATGTATCTCTAAACAAGAAGCATTATTGCTTATAAAGGCTGCTGGAGACAAGGCAAAACAAGGAGAATGGATTTTGGGGGGAGGCTGGAATGAGAACAATTGGGAAGATAAGTCTCCTTTGACAATAGAAGAGCTTGACGAAGCAGTACCAACTAATCCAGTCGTTTTGGACAGAATATGCAAACATGCGATTGCTGTTAATTCGAGAGCATTAGAATTAGCAAAAGTGACAAATGAAACAGAAGAGCCGTTTGGCGGTGTGTTAGACAGGGATGAAACAGGCACCCTTACAGGAATATTAAAAGATAAAGCGCAGGAGCTTATTACCAATGCAATACCTGAGAAAAGCCATGAATATGTCAAAAACGCATTACGCGAAGGAATTAAGGATGCATATAGACTAGGTTTGACAGGAGCTCATACAGAGGACTTGTTTTATTATCACGGTTATGAAGGAACACATTTGGCATTTAAGCAAGTGATAGAAGAAGAAGGTCTAATGTTCCGTGCTCATTTGCTTGTTCATCATCGGGTGTTTGACGATATGGTGAAGTCAGGAAATACTTATCATTCCGGCGGAGAATGGGTCGAGTTGGGTGCCATGAAAATATTTGCTGATGGTGCCTTTGGCGGAAGGACAGCTTTTTTGAGCAAGCCATATGCCGATGATCCGTCCACACAAGGTGTCAGCATCTTTACAATGGAGCAGTTAGATGAGCTTGTAAAAAAGGCAAGAGAAAAAGAAATACCTGTAGCCGTACATGCAATTGGTGATGCAGCTTTTGATATGGTTCTTAAAGCGATAGAAAACCATCCGTTAACAGGATTCGGCAGGGACAGGCTTATTCATGCGACAATGCTGAATAAAGATCTAATTAATAGAATGCAAGGACTTCCTCTTATACTGGATATTCAGCCAAGTTTCGTCACATCTGACTTTCCTTGGGTGTATGACCGCCTTGGCAAGGATAATATGAAATATTGTTATGCATGGAAAACCTTGCTTGAAGAAGGACTTCATTGTGCAGGTGGTTCTGATGCACCAATAGAATCCGCTGACCCTCTAGCAGGTATTTACGCTGCCGTAACAAGGACGAATAAAGAGGATTTGAGCGGTGCAGGCTATATGCCAGAACAAGCATTGTCTGTATATGAAGCAGTAAGTTTATATACAAAGGGCAGTGCATATGCTATTTGCCATGAGAAAGACAGAGGTATAATTGAAAAAGGTTTCCTAGCAGATTTCACCGTGCTTGATCACGATTTATTTATATTAGATACGCGTGATATCCAAAAAGTAAAGGTCGCAAAAACAATCATTGCGAGTGAAGTGGTATATGAAAAAGAGTGAGATTAGGAAAAAAAAACCTAATCTCTTTCTTTTATAAAAAAGTTCGGGTTGTGAAATATCTAGAATAGAATTATAATATGAAATATTTCGAAAATAGAAAGAAGAGATAAAGATGAAGGAAAATGAAATTAAAACAGGGGTGCTTTATGCTGCTTTTGCTTACTTGATCTGGGGTCTGTTTCCAATTTATTGGAAGTATCTACAAGGAGTAGGAGCAGATGAAATTCTTGCAAATCGAGTGTTATGGTCTTTTGTATTTATGGTATTGCTAGTAACATTTACTAAAAAATGGAGAAAGTTGAGCGAGGTGCTTGCTGGCTTCAAGACAAATAAAAAACAAGCGTTTATGCTGTTTATTGCTTCGCTGTTGGTAAGCTGCAATTGGTTTATCTATATTTGGGCTGTAAATGCTAATCAAATTATTGAAACTAGTCTCGGCTATTATATTAATCCACTAGTCAGCGTATTGCTCGGCATGCTTGTCCTCAAGGAAAAATTAACGAAAACTCAGTATTTTTCTGTAGGATTGGCAGCTGTCGGTGTTCTGATTTTGACCTTTTCTCATGGAAGCTTTCCATGGATCGCCTTATCGTTGGCATTTACCTTTGGACTATACGGATTGGCAAAAAAACTTATCTCCATAGATTCAGAAATAGGGCTGACTTTAGAAACGCTGTTTATAACACCTATTGCATTAATGTATATTGCTTTTTTATTTGTTAAAGGTGACCATGCTTTTCTTGCTGGTTCACCAGGATTAGATTTTTTAGTAATTCTATCAGGTGTATTAACAGCAGTCCCACTGCTTTTCTTCGCAAAGGGTGCTCAAAGAATACCGCTGTCTATGCTCGGATTCATCCAGTATATGACACCTACCCTAACGTTGATTTTAGGTGTATTTGTTTATCATGAACCATTTACAACATCTCATTTATTATCCTTTTTGTTTATTTGGGCTGCATTAACGATTTATTCTTTATCGAAGACAAAGCTGTTTGCCCAAACAAGCAGCTCTAAAGGCAAAAAAAGCGCAGAAATTTAAGTGTTTTTTTCGTTGCCTCTTGTTCCTGTTAAGAATGAACACACTCTTCTAAGCAGACTATAAATATAAGAATTATGAAACATTTATTATAGTCAATCGTAGAAAATAACTGAGAAGGAGGGATACATAAGTAATGAATAAAAAAAGATGGGCAGCACTTGGAATCGCTGGATTCATTTTTGTATTTTCAATAATTACAAGTTTTGTGTCGACAGCTTTGACAACTGATTTCAGCAGTATCTTTTCCGATTTGCTTGCAAGCAATGATGAGGGATTTGAGGAACAGGTGTTGGAAAGTGGCGATGAGTTTAATAAAATAGCTGTGCTTGAAGTGGATGGAACTATACAGGATACTGGAGACGCGCAATCGATCCTGTCCTCTGCAGGATACAATCACAAGGCTTTCATGAAGAAACTGGATAAAGTGAAGGATGATCCGAATGTTAAAGGTATTATCCTTAAGGTGAACTCCCCTGGCGGAGGTGTTGTGGAGAGCGCGGAAATCCATGACAAAATCGTCGAGATTCAAGAAGATACGAAAAAGCCGGTATATATTTCAATGGGATCGATGGCTGCTTCCGGAGGTTATTATATTTCAGCTCCTGCTGACAAAATCTTTGCAAGCCAGGAAACTTTGACAGGATCACTGGGCGTTATTATGTCTGGTTATAATTTTGAGGGTCTGGCCGAGAAGTACGGGGTTGAGTTTGTGACAATCAAAAGCGGACCATATAAGGATATTATGAGTTCCACAAGAGAAATGACAGATGAAGAAAGAGAAATCCTGCAGACGATGATTAACAATTCCTATGACGGTTTTGTGAAGGTGATTGCAGAAGGAAGAGGCTTGAAAGAGGACAAGGTCAGAGAGATTGCAGATGGCCGTATTTATGATGGAAGGCAAGCAAAGGATCTGAAATTGATTGACGATTTTGGTTACCTGGATGATGTCATTTCTGCGATGAAAGCGGACTATAAACTGGATGGTGCAACAGTAATAAGCTATACCGATTCTGGAAGTTTCGGTTCCTTGTTCGGCATGACTGCGAAAAATATGCTTAGCGGAGAAGAAAAGGAATTGGTAAATATTCTAAAAGTTGCGACTAATGCTAATTCACCACGGCTTATGTATTTGTATGCAGAATAGGAGGTGGGGTAAATGGATATGGATGTAACAAACACAGGAACCGATCAGCTTAATCGACCTGTTGAAGAACAGGCAAGCGTGAAAAGTGATGTGCACCAATATGCTGGTTTTTGGATGCGGTTTTGGGCATATCTTACCGATATCATTATTATTACAAGCATACACCGAATTGTGATTTATCCTATATTCCGCTTTCTGGACCTGCCTACTGAAAATACAGGTCTGTTCTCTGTCGTTAATATCCTGACAGCAGTCGTTTTTTACCTGTATTTTATTTTGCTGACGAAGTACTTTAAGCAGACGTTAGGGAAAATGATTTTTGGATTAAAAGTAATTCCTCTAAATAAAGATACCTTGACGTGGGATACAGTTCTATTTCGCGAATGGATCGGAAGATTTATATCTGCAAGCATTTGGATTCTCTATGCGATTGTAGCCTTTCTGCCAAAGAAACAAGGCTTGCATGACTTATTCGCAGATACTGCTGTTGTTCACGAAAGACGCTGAATATAAGTTCAAGTGAAACCTGCCATTATGGCAGGTTTATTTTTTTATCCATTAACCAATAATAGTAAGGCCCGAAAGGATGTGTATAGTGTGAGAGTTTTATTCATCATCGGCATCATTATTTTATGCCTTCTTCTTTTGTTTTTACTGCTTTTATTTATGAAAATTACTGTAAAGATACGATATTACCATGCAAAAGATAATGATGATCTTTCTGTTGAAATAAAAATATTGTTTGGACTTATAAGAATCAAGAAGAAATTCCCCCTAATAAAAGTGGATGATAATTCTCCTTCCCTTGTCGTAAAGGAAGAAACAAAAGTGAAGGTCGGAGAAGATGGCCCTGAACAGAGAGGCAACAAGAAGACAAACCAGTTCACAGGAGAAGATTTACTAAATACCTTTTCCAACACAAAGGAATTGATTCAGCATGTTGTTGGCTTTCATCGTATTATCCGCTACATACTTTCGAAAGTCCGCATAAAGGATATCGAATGGAGTTCTATTATCGGCCTTGGAGATGCAGCACATACAGGGGCAATATCTGGGGCAGTTTGGGCGGTTAAGGGGGCGATTATCGGTATCATAAGCAATTATATGAAAATGCAAAATATGCCCCATATCCATATATATCCGCAATTTCAGCGCAATACTTCAGAAACTTTATTTAAGTGTATGATTCGTTTTCGCTTAGGGCATGCTATGATTGCAGGAATTAAAATAGTGAAATATTGGAAGGGCGGTATGCCTCATTTTAAAACAAATAATGAAGCACCGGCCATCCAAAAATAATTATGTACAACGAAAATGGAGGAATAAACATGTCTGATCATCCAATACAAGGCTTAATGACAACTGCAATGGAAAACTTAAAGGAAATGATCGATGTCAATACGATTATCGGTGACCCTGTTGAAACTCCTGATGGCAGTGTTATCCTTACTGTTTCAAAGGTTGGCTTTGGTTTTGCTGCAGGCGGAAGTGAATTTACTCTAGAAGACCATTCCTTGCAGGACAATGGTGTTAGCAAGCATCCATTTGGCGGCGGTAGTGGCGGCGGTGTTTCCATTACACCAATTGCTTTCTTAATTGTTAACGGGCAAGGTGTTAAAATGGTCCATCTTGATGAAAGCACACACCTATATGAGAAACTATTGGATTTTGCTCCACAAGCTGTAGATAAAATCCAGCAAATGTTCTCTAAAAATGGAGACAGCCAATCTTCAGGTCAGCAGCAATCTTCCGGCCAAACTGCCAGCAAAAAGGAAGATATTGAATTTTAAATTTTTGTAATAGGTCTGAAACCACAAACAGGGCAGTCTTTTAATGCCTGTGGGTTCAGACTATTATTTTTTTACAGACATTTTCTTTGCAAATAAACCTGTGTATCTATATGATAAACTCATATACATAATTAATTTACGGGAAGGGTGAACGTAATGCCTGCAGTAACATTTAAAAACAATCCAGTTACTTTAGTTGGTGATGAAGTAAAAGTTGGGGACAAGGCTCCTGACTTCAAGGTGTTAGCAAACGACATGACTGAAATAACACTGGATAGCTCTAAAGGTAAGGTGCGCTTGTTCAGTGTCATCCCATCCATTGACACAGGTGTATGTGATGCTCAGACAAGACGCTTTAATGAAGAGGCAGCTAAACTTGATAATGTGGAAGTTATTACAGTAAGTGCAGACCTTCCCTTTGCTCAGAGAAGATGGTGCGCTGCTGCCGGATTGGAAAACGTCATTACTGTATCAGACCATAAAGATCTTTCTTTCGGCAAAGCATACGGTGTCGTGATGGAAGAACTGCGTTTGCTTGCACGTGCTACTTTTGTTGTTGATTCAAACGATATTATCACATATGCTGAATATGTGGAAGAAGCGAGCAATCATCCTAATTATGAAGCAGCTATCGAAGCAGTAAAGGCTGCAAAATAATAAGCATTTTAAAGTAATCGGGAAAACAAGAGAAAGTCTCGAAACGATTTCGAGGCTTTTTCTGTGCGGGACAAGTAAAAATCTATAAGAGGAAAGTTAGGTGAGAGGCATGAAAATAAGTCCTGTCGAACAATTATTTACCATTTTTAATGAATCAGCAGCTGTTCTCCAAGAGGAACTGCACTGTACCTATCTAGAAGCATTAGCTGAAACTGGGGAGAATATCTTTCAGGAAGCAATCTTGCAGGAAGAAATTAGTGAGATTGCAAAAAAAAGACTGAGAAAGAGTTATGAGTCAATCTCACTTAATTCTTTCAGTAAAGAAGAAATTCGTAAAAGCTTTCAGCTGGCAATCTTAAAAGGCATGAAAGAAAACACACAGCCAAATCATCAGATGACTCCTGATTCCATCGGGATGTTTATCGGTTATCTTGTAAAAAAGTTCTATACAAAGAGTGAGATGCGTCTTTTGGACTTAGCTGTTGGAACGGGCAATCTTTTGACATCTGTCATAAACCAACAAGGTGAGACACAAGCAGAGGCAATTGGAGTAGATATAGATGATTTACTTCTTCAGCTTGCCTATGTTAATGCTAACCTTCAGGAACTGCCAATAGAATTCTTTAACCAGGACAGCTTGGAGAAACTGTTCATTGACCCAGTGGATATTGTTATAAGTGATTTGCCAGTAGGGTTTTATCCAAATGATGTTGGTGCAAGTGAATATGAGCTTAAAGCAGACAGCGGTCATTCGTATGCACATCATCTATTTATTGAACAGTCCATCAACCATTTAAAACCAGGAGGATATGGATTCTTTATGGTGCCAAATGGATTATTTGAAAGTGAGCAGGCCCCTAAACTTCATGCTTATTTAAATGAAGCTGTTCATATTCAGGCAATCATGCAGCTTCCATTGACATTATTTAAAAATAAACAGGCAGGAAAAAGCATTTTGATATTGCAGAAAAAAGGGGATACTATAAAGGCACCAAAGCAAGTGCTCCTTGCTAGCATTCCTGGATTCTCCAATATGCAGGCAATGGAAAAAATACTCGGCCAGGTTGAACAATGGCTGAAAGAAAGCAAGCTGTAAAGTTTAAAAAGTCCTTATCGCCAAAAGTACACCATACCTGTTCTATAAAAAAACAGCATTTGTACTAATACAGGTTGACACTATTATATAAAAGTTTTTTGCTTATTTTTTGACAAATTCATGAAAAAATCAAAAAAACAAGAAAAAAACTAAGAACTGTATTAATAAAACTTGAAATGTTTGTGACACAATGTTTAAATGAGAAATTGAGGGATATTTGTCCAGTATGGTTATTATATGAAGCTGTTCAATGTCAAATTAGCACAATAAAATGTTGTTATATAAAAGGGGAGTAAAATACTTTATGGCAAAAATTATTGCAATCAATGCAGGAAGTTCTTCACTTAAGTTCCAGCTGTTTGAAATGCCAAGTGAGGAAGTAATCACAAAAGGTCTTATTGAACGAATTGGCTTAAATGAAGCTGTATTCAACATTTCCGTTAATGGCGAAAAAATTAAAGAAGTGACTGAGATTCCTGATCACGAAGTAGCAGTTTCTATTCTTTTGAATAAGTTGACTGAACTTAAAATTATCAAATCTTTGGATGAAATCGAAGGCATCGGACACCGCGTTGTACACGGCGGCGAAGAATTCGCTGATTCTGCGTTAATTACAGATGAAGTTATGGAGAAAATCGACAAGCTGTCCGAATTGGCGCCGCTCCACAACCCGGCTAACTTGACTGGAATTCGTGCATTTCAAAACGTTCTGCCAAACGTGCCGGCTGTAGCTGTATTTGATACTGCTTTCCACCAAACAATGCCTGAAAGCTCCTATCTATACAGCCTTCCTTATGAATACTATGAAAAATACGGCATTCGTAAG
>JAPSHL010000116.1 GCA_031179905.1 Bacillus sp. (in: firmicutes)
GTTTCCTGTAGAGCAACAACTGGATCAGAATTTGATACAGCCATATAGGAAACAGCGCCAATGATGATCATAAAAGTATTAACAATTGGCATAACAATAATGCTGCCAAGCAATTGTGTTTTGTTTCTTTTAAACCAGTTTCGTTCATTTTTCGGTGCACGGAAATAGCGGGCAAGGGAGGGCATATCAGCAGCAAGGGTTGCCCAAAATCCCATATTGCTCATAACGACAACCATAAAGGCGGTAAATGCTGCGCCCCCTGTGACTGGGCTTTCCACCCATGTCCAGATGTTCCTCCCCTGTTCCACTGCTTTGTCTGACAAAGCAATATACATCCAGCAAGAGATTAAAATAATAATAGGCGCAGCCAAATCGGCAAATCGTTCTATCGATTTTATGCCAAGAGAGGTATTTACTAGCTGGAATGCTGCAAACAGGAAAAAACAGATAAACCAATTATCAAAGCCGAATAAAAGGTTTAAGATAGCATTAATTGCTGTCGAACCAAAATAGGTGTTAATACCAAACCAGCATGCAGCAGTCACCCCGCGAACAATAGATGGAATATGGGTGCCGATTGTTCCAAACGGTGCTCGCATATAAACAGGAAAAGACAGACCATGCTCTACGCCAATGTCACCAATGATGGTCATTAAAATGCCAATTGCAAGAGAGCCTATGAGTGTTGCCAATATCACCATCCCTAATGGCAGGTGAATGATTCCTCCGCCACCAATCGCAAATGCCGCCAGCACGATGGCCATGCCGACCCATATGACAGCAAATCCAAACGGGCCAATATTCCGTTCACTTGAAGCAATCGGCAATAAATCAGGTGATCGCAAATAATTGCTTTTCTTCTCCATTTCTATCTCCTCCTATATATTTATTTGAATATTAAAAATACTTATTTTATAAAGGAGGCTGATTTTACGACAATCAGCCTCCTGTCTTCTTTAGATTTTGATAGTGTTGTCTACAGAGATTTTTTTTGCTTCTCCATATTTTGCCCGTTTAATGAATTGCCCAGCCCCGGGTTTTCCTGCAAACTTCCTGTCTTTCACTACATATTCACCGCGAGATAAAACAGAAACAGGCTCACCCGTTACTTCCAACCCTTCAAAAGGATTGTAGTCGACTGCCATATGATGTGTTTCTGCAGAGATAATTCGCTTCACACCTGGATCAAAAATAACTAAATCTGCGTCAGACCCGACAGCGATTGTTCCCTTTTGCGGGTAAAGACCAAACAGCTTTGCTGCTTTTGTTGACATGATATCGACAAACTGATTGAGAGATATCCGCCCCTTTGCAACACCTTCTGAGTAAAGGATGCTGACACGATCCTCAATAATCGGGCCTCCGTTCGGGATTTTCGAGAAATCGTCTTTTCCTAAATCCTTCTGTCCTTTAAAGTCAAAAGAACATTGGTCAGAGCCAAGAGTCTGAAGCTGGCCTGTTCTTAAGGCATTCCATAGTATTTCCTGATTATGCTTTTCTCGAAGCGGCGGCGACCATACATATTTTGCCCCTTCGAAATCAGGTTTTTCTAAATACGATTGATCTAGCACTAAATATTGCGGACATGTTTCTCCCCAAATATCGATTCCGCTGCTTCTGGCCTCTGCGATTTTTCTAGCAGCTTCTGCACAACTTACATGGACAACATAAAGCTGAGATTTTGCCAGCCCTGTTAATGCTGCGGCCCTGCCTGTCGCTTCTCCCTCCGCTTCCGGCGGCCTTGTTAAGGCATGGTAAATTGGTGCTGTGTTTCCTTCTTGCAATGCCTTTTTCACCAAATAGTCAATTACATCGCCATTTTCAGCATGAACCATGACTAATGCTCCCAATTCCTTGGCCGCAAGCAATGTGCGAAAAAGAGTCTCATCATCTGCTTGAAATTGATTCTTATACGCCATAAATACTTTCAAGGAGGTGATTCCTTCCTCATTAATCATGTCAGGAAGTTCATTCAGGGCAGCATCATTTGCTTCGACAATCTGAAGATGGAAACCATAATCAATGACTGCTTTTTCCTTTGCTTTAGCATGCCATGCATCGACAGCAGTCTTCAACGGCTTTCCTTTCATTGTCAGGCAAAAATCAATAATCGTAGTTGTTCCGCCAAAGGCTGCAGCCATTGTCCCTGTTTCAAAATCGTCCTTTGTGACAGTACCACCAAACGGCATATCCAAATGGGTATGAGGGTCAATTCCTCCTGGAAATATGTACGAACCAGCAGCATCAATAACCTCTGCTCCAGACCCGTCCAACTGAGTGGCAATTTGCACGATTACACCATTTTCAATCAAAATATCTCCTTGATACGTATCTGCTGCTGTCACAATTGTTCCATTTTTAATGATTTTTCTCATTCATCACCGCTCCTCGTAGTTTTTTTACGGACGAACAGAGTTCGCCAATGCACCCAATGCTCCTTGACGCTCGTTCCAAGTCATCGCCGGAAGTCCGTTTGGCATTTGCACCATATCAATAGCACCTTCAACTGGACATACAATCGAACAAAGATTGCAGCCTACACAATCTTCCTCTCGCACTTTTAAGTAGCTCATGCCGCTTGCGTCCTTCAGCATATCAATGCATTGATGAGAAGTATCTTCACAAGCTATATGGCATTTATTGCAATTAATACAAACATCATTATTGATTTTGGCAACAACACTGTAATTCAGATCCAAGTCTCCCCAATCAGAATACTTTGGCACTGATTTTCCGACTAGCTCCATGACAGACGACAGTCCCTTTTCTTCTAAGTAAAAGTTGAGCCCTTCAATCATATCCTCAACAATCCGGAATCCATGGTGCATGGCAGCAGTGCAGACTTGCACACCAGTTGCACCCATAAGCATGAATTCGACTGTATCTCTCCAGTTTGAAATGCCGCCAATGCCTGAAATCGGCACATTGATTCTCGGGTTGCGGGCACATTCCCCTACCATATGCAGGGCGATCGGCTTGACAGCTGGGCCGCAATAGCCGCCATGCGCCCCTTTCCCTGCAACATGAGGAATTGTTTCCCATGTATCTATATCAACACCAGCTAAGCTGTTAATCGTATTAATCATGCTGATTGAATCTGCACCGCCATTAACTGCTGCCTCTGCTGTTGACGTTATGTCCGTTATATTTGGAGTCAGCTTAACAATAACAGGTGTTTCTGCAACTTCCTTCGCCCAGTATGTCTGCTTCTCAACAAGCTCTGGGACTTGGCCTGATGCTGCCCCCATTCCCCTTTCCGCCATACCGTGAGGACAGCCGAAATTCAGTTCCAACCCGTCAACACCGACAGCCTCGACTCGTTTCACAATTTCATGCCACTTATCCTGTCTTGGTTCAACCATTAAGCTTGCTATAATCGCGTGGTTCGGGAATCTTTTTTTCGTTTCATAAATCTCCTTCAAGTTCACCTCTAATGGACGATCGGTAATGAGCTCAATATTATTAAAGCCTGCCACTTTTTGCCCATTAAAGCTAACAGCGGCAAATCGGGAGGATACATTCAATATCGGATCGCCGAGCGTTTTCCAGACAGCGCCTCCCCAGCCAGCTTCGAATGCACGCTGCACTTGATAGCCAGAATTAGTCGGCGGAGCGGACGCAAGCCAAAACGGGTTAGGTGATTTGATTCCTGCTAAGTTAATGCTTAAGTCTGCCATAAACTTACCTCCTAGTTTTATATAAAAAGGCTTGCTGATTAAGCGGTTTCTGCTGTTTCACGAGTCAGCTTCTTGTGAATCGCATACGCACTTTCCTTTCCTTGCTGTGCGGCAGAAACGACCATTGCTTCTCCCTGTCCTTTGCCAAAAATCGCATCACCACATGCAAACACCTTTTGATTGGAAGTTTGATAAGAAATTGGATTGATAGAAATGACTCCTCCATCATGGTCAATTCCAAATTGTTCAATCAGTGGCAGATGGCGGGATTGACCTATCGCCTTTATCACCACATCCACATCAAGCTTGAATTCTGATCCTTCTACAACTGCCGGCTTTGAACGACCATCCTCATCAGGCTCCCTGAGCTCCATTCTTACACATTCAAGAGCTGTCACTTTGCCAGCTTCATTGCCGATAATCTGCTGTGGGGCTGTCAGCCACTTGAACTCGACTCCATCTTGTTTAGCAAACTCATATTCAAAGCCGTAGGCTGTCATTTCAGAGGCTGTCCGTCGGTAAACTATTTGAACTTGCTCTGCCCCAAGCCGGACTGAACAAGTAGCTGCATCAATCGCTGTATTTCCTGCTCCAATGACTGCGACTTTCTTTCCGACTAAGTGATCTGTAATTGGCTTTGTCTTTGTTTCTTTCACAAATTCAATTGCATCATATACTCCATCAAGGTTCTCACCAGCTATCTTCAAGTCAGGAACATTCGCCATCCCTATTGCCAACAGGACAGAATCATAGTTTTCGAGAATATCACTCACAGAAATATCAGTGCCCACTCTTGTATTTGTACGGATTTCCACGTCAAGGCTCTTTACCTGCTCTACTTCCCAATAGGAAATTTCTTTCGGAAGGCGGAAGGAGACGATCCCATAAGTGTTCAGCCCTCCAGCCTGCTTCTCTGCTTCAAAGATAGTCACCTTGTAGCCGAGAAGAGCAAGCTCCCTTGCCGCAGACAATCCAGCTGGCCCGCCCCCGACAATTGCAACACTTTTGCCATTGCTTTCACCTGATTTAAATAACACTTGCTTATTTTTTATTGCCCAATCTGTCGCATAACGCTGGAGATTGCCAATCATAATCGGCTTTGTAGATGAGTTCAGAACACAAGCTCCTTCACACAGTTCCTCTGTCGGGCATACTCTTGCGCAGCTTGCACCAACAGGGTTGGCTGTCATAATCGTTTTAGCTGACCCCTTCATATTTCCGGAAGCGATTTTTTTGATAAAAGACGGGATATTTATTCCTGTAGGACAAGCAGTAATGCATGGAGCATCATAACAGTAAAGACAGCGGTTCGCTTCTTCTGTTGCCTCCTGTCTAGAAAGAGGCGGTTCCACTTCTGAAAAATTTTGCGCTAAATTTACTTTTGAAATGGCTGAGTAGTTTGGAAGACTCATAGAAACCTCCTTAAATTTAGGAAAGAATTTTTACTTCATACTTTACTCATTGTGAATTCTGGGAATTTAAAGCTGTTATGTTGATGACGAAGATTCATTGGTGGAAGGAAAACTTACATTTAAGAAATGATTTCATTATTATAATTGGTAATTATTTGTTAGTCTATATAGTATTCAGACCCTTTCAGCTTCATTACACACAAAAGGACAAGCTGAATTTTGCTTTATATCAGTAATATCAAGGGGGGAAGGGAAATCCCCCCATGTTGGCATCTGCTATTCATTAATATTATTAATGGAAGATAATCTAACACTAATCTAACTGTAGATATTCTCAGCCAATACTTTCTTCAGTGTACCAATCAAATACATTAAATCTGCATCTGTGCTTGACAGAGGTGGACAAATTGTCAGGACATTATTATAGCCATCGACAGTATCGCCATTCTTCCCAATAATAAGCCCTTCCTGCCGGCAAGCTTGAACAATCTTAGCAGTAAAATCAGATGGTGCTGCTTCTTTGCTTGTTTTATTTGTAACAAGCTCGATGCCCACAATCATACCTAAGCCACGGACATCGCCTACATTCGGATGGGTTTCAGCAAGAGGCAGCAGCTCCTTGAGCAGAAATTCACCCTTTTCTGCTGACCTTTCTACCAGTTTCTCTTCCTCCATAATTTCGAGGTTTTTCAAAGCAACTGCACATGCAGATGGATTCCCTCCGAATGTATTGATATGGCGGAAATGAACATTCTCTTCTGTTCCTTTGAACTTTTCAAAGATTTCCTTCTTCACAGCTGTGACAGATAAAGGCAGATAAGCACTTGTCAGCCCCTTTGCCATCGTTACTATGTCCGGTTTTATTGCAAAATGCTGATGACCGAATTTTTTTCCTGTTCTGCCGAATCCGCAAATCACCTCATCGACAATCAGCAAAATTCCATATTTCCCGCATATTTCTTGCACCTTTTCGATGTAAACTTTATCTGGAATAAGAATGCCGCCACCTGTTATTAATGGCTCCATAATCACACCAGCGATTGTTTCCTTCTGTTCCCAGATAATTTTCTGTTCCAACTCCTCTGCCCTTAAGATACTGTGCTCTCTTGCTGTCATGCCATTAGCTCGGCGGTATGGATCAGGTGGTGCTACATGCAGGAAACCTGAAGCTAATGGCTCATATTTGTATTTCCGCAGTGCCTGTCCTGTTGCAGCTAACGCCCCCATTGAGCTGCCATGATAAGCCCGGTGCCGTGAAATGAACTTATAGCGGCCTGAATTGCCATTTTGCTGATGGTATTGGCGGCTGATTTTAAAGGCTACCTCATTTGCTTCTGAACCGCTGTTAGAATAGAAAATCATATATTCCCCTTCAAGCCACTCGTTGATTTTCTCCGCAAGTTTTATTGCAGGCAAGTGGCTCTGAGTTAACGGAGCATAGCAAAGCTCTTTCATCTGCTCAAATGCTGCAAGAGCCAGTTCCTCCCTGCCATAGCCAATATTGACACACCAAAGACCTGACATGCCGTCCAGAAAACGGTTCCCTTCATGATCTGTCAGCCATGCTCCCTCTCCCTTGGCTGTTATCATTGCCGGCTTTTCCTCTACATACGGCGAAATATGATGCCAGACATTTCCTTGATCCTTTTCTGTCCATGAAACAGTTCGCAGCTGATCCATCTCATAACCCCTTTCCAATTCGCCTGCCTGAAATTGAATTGACGGCAAGACATTTTTTAAGATAGTATCTAATTTACAGACTATTTAAACAATTGTCATTTAACATCATGTAACATAGTAAGCAAAATCATTTAACAAACATTGGAGGCTAAAAGTTATGAAGATGATGCTGACTGTCGAGGATGTTTTGCAGCGTAAACCATTTCAGTATGCAAAGGTGCTTGCAGGGAGGAAAGGATTAAACCGTCCTGTGAAATGGTCTCATATATTAGAAGTCAATAATGTGGAGGAATTCGTTAACGGCGGTGAGCTGATTTTAACGACAGGCATTAACTTGCAGCGTGGTCAAAAAAGCCAGTTAGATTATTTAGAAAAGCTGATTATGTTGAATACTGCTTGTATATGTATTGAGCTTGGTTCATCGATAACAGCGATTGCTGATGATGCACTGGCATTTGCAGAAATGCATGATTATCCTGTTATTGTCTTTGAAGAAACCGTCAAATTTGTCGAAATAACGCAAGATTTACATACTTCCATCATTAATCACCATCATCAAATGCTGACAGATCTTGATCGGCTTTCGACTGAATTTCACTCCCTTTCTCTGCAGCCTAACGGCATTATGAAAATACTGCAGGCTGTTCACCACTATTTTCACAGGCCAGCCTGCTTTCTTTCACGAGACTCTATTCAATGTTATCCATTAGACAAAAAGGAAGCCTTATCTTCTATAAATGAACAAGACTTGGAGAACCGGCCGTGCATGGAGCATGACGGCGATATTATTCTTTCAGCAGCGGTCCGAATGTTTGATCAAGTATGGGGCTATATTGTCTTAATGGAAGCAGATACTATTCATTACGAATTTTGCACACTGGTACTTGACCGGGCGGCGACAGCCATCTCTCAAGTAATGTTGCGTTATAAAGAATTAGCCGAAAGAAAGCATTGTCTGGAAGAGGACTTCATCCGCTCCTGCTTGTCCAGTGACCGTGTTGAATATGACCGTTTTTATTCGATTTTACCAACCTTTTATGTTAATACAGCTTACCGCCTTCTTTGTATACCCGCACACCCGAATCATCTTGCCTTCACGAACGGAAAAGCAGATATACATAACACGCAAATATCTATGATGCTGCGGACATTGCTGCAGAAGGAAGGGTATTCGCCAATAATTGCAGTCCGTCCATACGAGGTCATCTGTATCATATATCCTTGTACAAATCACAAAGACACTAAGGGTCAATGGGAAAAGCTCAGCGTAAAATTGACTCAGCTGTGTGCTAAGCTTTTTAATACGCAATTATTCGGAATAAGCTCGTCTTACTCAAGCCTTGAACTTTGTGCAAAGGCTTATGAAGAGACGAGTGACGTTCTGCATTTACGAAAACAGACTGAAAGTATCAGTACTTTTTACGATGATCTGGGTTTATACCGACTGTTGCTGCCCCTACAGAAAACAGGGATGTTACAACGCTATATAGATGATTATTTAGGGGATATTATCGAATACGATAAAAGGAACAACAGTGAGCTGCTGAAAACATTAGCAGTGTACTTTGAATGCAATGGGTCCAGAAAGGCTGCAGCAGAAAGGCTGTTTATTGTCAGGCAAACTTTGTATCACAGGATGGAGAAATTACGGAGTCTGCTTGGAGAGGAGTTCACAGACCCGGCAAGCCGCTTGTCTTTAGAAGCAGCCATTAAAGCATATGAACTAGAAAACAGCCTTCGCAAAAAGCAGGATGAACTGCTGATTCACGAAGGCCGGAACTAATTATTTAAACATCTTACGTACATTGGAAGGATGAAATGCGATCTGCATCTGTTCCATAGTACACCCAGCGGAAATTTCTCCAGCGCCATCCTGCAACAGAGGTTCTGCCGATAAAGGTAGGATAGAACCAGAATGAGTTGCCATTTCGCAGCCATACATATGTGTAGCGGAATCTGCATCTTCTCATAGAACCAGGATCAACTGCAAACAGCTGCTGTCCTTGGGTTCCTTGCAGCTGTGGCGTAAAGCCCGGCGGAGGTCCCGATGGCGGGCCGTATGTGTCTCCTCCTTGACCTCCACCAAAACCAGGTCCTCCCGGTGAAAACGGCGGCGGGCCACCTGATGGTCCTCCTGGTGAAAATGGCGGCGGGCCGCTTGGAGGGCCGCCAGGAATAGGAAAGAAAGATCCTCCTCCAATTTGGTTTAAACGATATGGATCTTGTTCATTCTCAACATAGTATGGATTAATAGGCGGATAATACATTCAAAATCCCCTTTCAGTTTTAATGCTTTACTTTATGCAATCCGCCTAATTTGGTGCCAGTACCGAGATTTGGAAACAGAAAAAAATGAGAATAAAACGCTTTCAATAATTTAAGCAAAACCATGAATTCTAATTTTGTTATTTTCAATGTCTACAAAATAAAACTCATAGTATGTGGGGAACGGATTATCAACAGGTCCGACCAGCACACCCTTCTCCTTTAGCTGCTCATGTGTCGCAAAGATGTCATCTGCCTGTAGGTCAAGGCAATCATTAACTGGAAGCTGGTATGTCGGGTTTCTCATATAGCGGTTGCATAATGCCAATTTCGTATATTCATTTATGGTAAAGAAATAGGCAGCATCATGTCTTTCTGTAGGTTCCATCTCTAAAATATACGAATACCATTCCACAGCGCTCTGAAGATGTTCAACATATGTCCAAATGACTACCTTGCCATTAATCATCGTTTTTGGGATAAACACTTCACTCAACCTTATCTCCTCCCCATTTTATTCTTTGTTATGTAGGTTAAACATGTTTCCTCCTCTCTATCTTAATCATATGCTGATAAAACCATCTATTTTACATAAAAAACATAAAAGGATAAGCCTTTCATCAATAAGACTAGAACAACAGCCTTTTAATAACCCAAATAACAAGAATCCAAATTGGTATAGATATAATGGCGCCCCAAAAGCAGCCTGCAGAAAATGATTTATTCACAAAATTTCATCCCTTACGGTGTTTTTTATCTTAGACTGTTTTTGTTTCCTCTTCTTTTCTAAGTTTTTTCTTAAATATCACTCCTAATACAAACAGCATTCCTGGAAGGTCGTGATTGCAATCCTTAGGCTGACAAGAACCCATTATCATTTCGCAGCGGTGCAAAAACAGACCGATTTCGGCACTTCGGGCCATTTGCATACAAGAGACAATGTATTGTGCTGCTACTTCTGGCGAAAAAACTCTTTAACGATGGAACTATTATAGGTTAGGAATAGGTGAAATCTCTGTGGTATTGTTTGCTACAAATATTCATCATCCTTTAGTCTATAGCATTTGTCCGCTTCTTTTATCCTTCATAGCCAACTGAATGCCGTTCTATTCTTTTTGCCGAAAAATGTATAAATAAATATGACTCATTTTGTTGATTAAATAAATTAGGGCTCAGATTTCTCAGTTTATAAATGTTATAATATGGAAATTTTACTTGTTAAGGAGTATTTGCCAATGAATTTTTATCATACATAGATTTATGATATATCCTCAATATGAAGTGGTTTATGTGGACGATTGTTTACATCGTGTGCGGGTTAAAGATCGTTGCACCAGCGATTATTTGGGGCTGATGAATGGCACAGCTTTAAAGAGATGGAGAAAGCTGATTGTGGATAAAATAAAAAAGAAAATGAAGGAAAAGGTTCTCGAATCATAAATTCCCCTCATTTTCTTTATTATTATTATATTTTTTGAAGCACCTTTTCATTCACAGAAGGACGGCCGATAGAGCGGTAGTGGATTCCCGCTTTTTTAGCTCCGTCCAGCGAATAGCAGTTCCTGCCATCATAAACGTAAGGAGTTTTCATATTTTCTGTAAACACAGTTAATGGTATATTTTTAATTTCCGGCCATTCTGTAAATACAAAGCAAATATCTGCAGCCTTCAATGCTTCTTCTATAGTGGAAGCAAAGGCAACTTCTGTCGGGTAGATCTTTTGGAAGTTCTGTTCCCCAACCGGATCATAGACATGCACTGATGCACCCTCGTTTAAAAGCAAGCGGACATTTGG
>JAPSHL010000348.1 GCA_031179905.1 Bacillus sp. (in: firmicutes)
CGAAGGAAAATGGATTATCATTAAGGGAGGTTGCGCTGCAAGTGACAACCCCGAAAAGTGCCTTTTTCGGAACGTATGAACAAGTGGCAGACCAGCTGATTGAATGGATTGACGGTGGTGCAGCAGATGGCTTTATATACGGTGCACCTGTTCTTGGCAGCGGTTTGTCTGATTGGATTGAGCATGTACTGCCGATATTAGAAAGCAAAGGCTATTACAATAGGGAGTATAGTTATGCAACACTCCGCGAGAATTTAGGGTTAGCTTACAAGCACAGTCAATACGAAAAACAACCTATCAATCAAAAATAATCATAAATAATCTAAACAGGGGGAGGAAGTGATTCGCATGCTGCTTGATTATGGGCTTGTCGTCTCAAAAAAAGTATTTCGAATCAAGAAAAGGGTAGCATTTGCTCATTGTGAATACCTTCATTTTCCTGAAGTGCGTTTTTTCCAATGGTGCAGCGAGAAATACAAAATTAATAAAGGAGTTTACCATACAATTGATGAATGGTTTTATTCAAACGGCATTAATAATATCATCAGTAGACGGATACATGTTATTGCCTATTTAGAATATCTGTGGGAGCAAGAGCATTTCCAAACGGATAATAAATATGTGAAATTTGGAAGCGGCGGGCTAACTAGGTCCCTTAAGCAATTTCTTGAAGAAACTTAAAACAACTTTAAAAGAAAGGAAGGATAATAATTGGGATTAAATATAGTTACTGATAATAAGAATGAGCTGGAGAGTCACTTAATTGATGTCCGCAGAAACCTCCATGCTGAACCTGAATTATCTAACCTAGAAATAAAAACTTCCAAAAAGATTAAGAAGTGGCTTAAAAATGCTGGAATTTCTGTGCTGGATGTACCGTTAAAAACAGGTGTTATTGGTGAAGTGAGAGGACAGTCTGATGGTCCAGTTGTTGCCATCAGAGCTGACATTGATGCATTGCCGATTAATGAGGAAGCTGTGAGTCCGTTCCAGTCTAATATTCCCGGTATCATGCATGCATGTGGCCACGATTTCCATACAGCTGTCATTATTGGTGCTGCTTATTTACTGAAGAATAGGCAAGACAGAATAAAGGGAACAGTCAGGCTTGTATTTCAGCCAGCAGAAGAAACGGGACATGGTGCTAAATCTATCATTGCTTCAGGAGGATTGGAAGGTGTCGAGGCGATATTCGGTCTCCATAATGACCCGTTAAGTGAGGTTGGCGTATTTGGAGTAAAAGATGGAGTACTGACAGCAGGTGTTGACCGCTTCGAGATTAACATTAAGGGAAAAGGCAGCCATGCCGCAAGACCGCAAGAAGGAATTGACCCTATTGTTATTGCTGCTGAAATTATTTCAAGACTGCAGTCCATTGTTAGCAGACAGACAAAGCCAAGTG
This sequence comes from Bacillus sp. (in: firmicutes), assembly GCA_031179905.1. Lineage (GTDB taxonomy): Bacteria > Bacillota > Bacilli > Bacillales > Cytobacillaceae > Niallia. Next base: position 1,403 of record JAPSHL010000348.1, read on the forward strand.
AAAGTGTCGTCATCAGTGTCACACAAATTCGGAGCGGAAACACATGGAATGTAATACCTGAAACAGCTTATTTAGAAGGAACTGTAAGAACATTGAAGGAAGAAATCCGTCAGACTATACCAGAGAAAATCGAGCGAGTAATCAAAGGAATTACAGAAACTTACGGAGCTGTAGGCGAATTAGTTTGGCATGCAGGACCCCCGTCTGTTAATAATGATCCAGAATGGACCAACTTTGCCAGCCATATAGCCGAATCAAATGGCTATAAAGTAGTCGAAATTGAACCAACATCAGGCGGAGAAGACTTTTCCTTCTACCAACAAAGCATACGAGGTGCATTTGTTAATATCGGTGTTGCTGGAGAATACGGACTGCATCACCCGAAGTATACTCTTAATGAAGAGGCAATATTGCCGTCAGCCTACTACTTTGCCGATCTTGCAGAACGAGCATTAAATAAAATTTATGCCGATAAACTAGCTAAAGACTATAAACCTAGCTGATTTATGTATACTGCAATTTTAAAAAGGAGTCTATGAAGAGTCCTTTTAGAGTGTCGAAAAAATCCTTTAAGATGGTATATATCTTAAAGGATTTCTCCCTGTAACAGGGAGATTGATTTCCGGTTCCGTGCGACGAGATGCTTGCTGGGCCGCGCCTGTCTGGCTAATCCTGTAGGAGTCTCTCCTTTAGATAGGCAGTGGCTTGGAATGTTCGTGTTTTGCTCTATTTTTATTACCCTCGTGAATGGACTTTCTCCCCTTGAACCCAAACTTCTTTAATGTTTTCTTGACGAACAAGGTATATAATCTTTTGGAATATATCATCTATTTCTTCCTCGGAATTAAAAATAGGAAGCTTAGCTGATGGCACCTTAGTATCAATAATTTGTACGTCCCAAGTATACTTTTCTTCTATTTTTCCAATTGGCAGGCTTAAGCTTTGACCGCCGCCTGCAGTAGCCAAGTAGAAGGCTTCATGAATAGAAATACGAGAATCTGGAACTCCTCGTTCTGCGGCAGAAAGAGTTGTGCTAACACCGTCCTCTAGCATTCTAGATGAGATGACTGCTTGCTTTGCATTGTCATAAATACTTGGCGTTGCACCTGCTGAAATGTCAGTTCCAAGTCCTATATCGATTCCCATCGCTTGAAATCTTTTTAAAGGCAATACACTGTTGGCAAAATATGCGTTTGATAGTGGACAGTGGCTAATGGCCGTACCAGTACTTGCAAACAATGCAGCATCCTTGTCATCAAGGAAATTGCAATGAGCCATTACTGACTTATCACCTAACAATCCAAAGTCATGCAGAGCGACAGCATCATTTTTCTGGAATCTATCTTTTACATATTGATGAGCCCAATCACTTTCACTGCAATGGGATTGAATATGAGTGTCATATTTAGCAGCAAGTTCACCAAGTCCTTTCAATGCTTCGTCTGAACAGCTTGGAATAAAGCGAGGTGTTACAACAGGGTAGACTCCTTGCTTCACATCTTTTGCTAATTCCTTTAACGCAAG
>JAPSHL010000349.1 GCA_031179905.1 Bacillus sp. (in: firmicutes)
TGAAGTACTTTGTCCAAGTCCAATGTGGATGTCAAAACTTGGGCAGCATTTATTAAACTCATTAATTGTTGATCTTTATTCAATGATGTTTCCTCCAACCATTAGCGCAACTTTTAAAGCACTAGTTCCCATTATATTGTAGAATACAACAGTGTTTTCTTACAATACATAGCGTAAAGTAAATACCGCCTCGAGATGCCGAGACGGTATTTACTATGTCTGCTCTTTTTGGAAAAACTGCCTGAACAATATTTGGTTGCCTCTTAGTTGGATACCTGTGTTAAAATTTCTGTACATATCGCTTTCGGTTTTGTATATCCTAAAAAAAGGGATCCTTCCATGCTTGCCAGAAAATACTTGGAATATATAGAAACAGCAATGCTCCAGAACTAAAAAACACCACTCCCTAATAAGGAGTGATGTTGGTTAAATCTATTATTTTGCAAAAGTGTGGTTACCGATCTTAATTGTCACTTTACGTGAAAAAATCCAATCGCTAGTAGATGTCTTAGGGTTATAGAAATACAAGGAACCTTGTCCTAAACCTCTAGAAGCAATAGCTTCAGTTACTGCTTTTTTTGACTCTGCATCAGCAGAATCATTGATTGTACCGTTTTGCACAGGTGTGAAGGCATAGTAGCCATTATCTTTCTGGTAGATAACATCCTTAATAGAATCAGGGAAATCTTTGTTATCCAATCTGTTTAAAATAACAGTTGCCACTGCCACTTTCCCTGCATATGGTTCACCCTTAGCTTCTGCAGATACAAGACGTGCCATTAAATCCTTCTCTGCTGCTGAAATAGTAGAGGCAGGAATAGTCAGCGTCTGACCTGGTAAAAGCAGATTGTTTGTTGCATCATTAGCGCTTTTAATGCTGTTTGCTGAAACACCAAATTTATTCGCAAGAATCCAATAAGTTTCGCCACTTTGCACGACATGATTGGTGGCGGCTTTAGACTGTGTATTAAATCCAAATAAGGATAGAGCGATTGTTGAAACAATAAGTAGTTTCTTTAGGTTTTTCATAGTTTGTTAACCTCCTAGGACTTTCTTTTAATACTCTAGTAGGTTAACAGATGTAATATAGTTATTCATGTGCCAAAATATAACACATGACAGTTAAAATATCTGATTCCATGCTGGATAAGGGTTCCTTTCCCTTAAAAAGGCAGGCTTTACCAGAATAATTATGATCATTTTCTGTTTTTAAACTCTATTTATTACACAATTATTTCGTTAGTGTTGCAAGAAACTAGCATTCTATTGTAAATAAACTTTATTTTCCTATATAAACAGATTTAAAATGTTCAACTGTTGGAAATGGATCATAGAAATGGTGAAGAAGCTTTTTCCAATCTTCATATTCAGCGGATTGTCTAAACCCAATCGTATGATCCTCCAACGTCTGCCACCTTACTAAGAGTAAGTATTTACCTTCATCCTCCATACAGCGCTGTAATTCATGCTCGATATATCCTTTCATATTTGCAATGATGCTCGAAGCATCAGCAAATGCTGTTTCAAACTCTGACTCCAATCCTTTCTTCACTTGAAGCATTGCCGCTTCCAATATCATTATAGGCCCCCCCAATTCTTGTAACTTTGTAATTATTCTCTTTTCTTGTCAATAATCCCTGCACTAATAACGAGGAAATATAAAAGAAGAGAAATAACCTGAAGCTTAGTCCTTAAATACAAAAAACACTGAAGCAAATTCAGTGTTTTATTGATAATATTGGCGAGTCTGTTCAAGCCATGTGTGTAAATGTCTTGGTAACTCTTCCTTCTTTGCAAGCAAGTGATTAAGTGCTGTTTCACCTGATGCTCTTTTTCCTTCAACATAATAAGCAGAAATGGCAAGCTCACAGTCTAATAAATAATCATGAACAGTATAATCGACAAAGAGCAAATCATTTATAGGAAACGGAATCGTTTTTCCAACGGATGCAAACATATAGGCAAGTTGATGATTTTTTAACCCTCGATGCATCCTGGCGAGATGATAAATTGCCTCCCCCCTAGACGGCCGGTATTCCCATGCTTGCTGCAAATGAAATAATGATAATGCCAGTAATTCTTCTCGCTTTTGTTCATTGGAGGAGCGGTTTGCCAGCTGGTCATAGGCAAGGCCAATCTTCAGCATGCTATAATATACTTCCTCCTGCCAGCCCCCTTCAGCAATTCTCTTTTTATACCATTCAATTGCCTTTGAAAAATCTTGTAAATCAAAATATGTTTGTGCTAAGTAGAACATATATCTTTTCCTTAACGGCTTTTCGCTTTCGTTGTAAACAGCCTCTTCCAGCAGTTTTTTGTCTCTTTGGAACTTATCTTGTTTGCTTCCACCATCTTCTTTATCAAGAATAAAAACATTCTCCAGCTTTTCAACGGTGATATTTTCTGCAGCATCATCGATCTGCCAATATTCATGTGTCACACCAACTGACCGCCACTTTCGATTAGCTTTCACAAGACGTGTGTTCCAATATTTTAAATCTCTGTTCATTTGCATAATTAAATATTGGTCACAGATGAGCTCATTTGTATTAAAGCCTGTCACTGATTGTAATATCATGTCTGCATCCAGCAATAATAAATAATCAGAATTTGGATATGTTTCTTGTGCTAAGTTAACAGATAGTGTTCGGTTATATCCAAAGTTCTGGAATGGGGTATGGTGAATTGTACATTTTTTGCCGTTTTCCTTCGCCCATTGTTCGATGATTTGGACCGTGTTATCTGTCGATCCTGTATCACAAATAGATAAGGCATCAATTATAGCTGAGGTTGAATCTAGACATCTTTCTATAATTTTTGATTCGTTTTTTACAATCATACAAAGTGTAATGCTTTTAGTTGAAGCTTCCAATCAGCTTCCTCCTTTTTAAAAAAATCCGCTCCACGCAGCTTATATTAGAATA
>JAPSHL010000117.1 GCA_031179905.1 Bacillus sp. (in: firmicutes)
CTATCAGCGTGCATTCCATGACTTATCCTATCAAATAGATTTGCTGCATGACCAGATTGGCACTACACTTGCAATGAATTCACAAGAATCACTGTCTCCGTCACTAGCGGAAGTATGGAGAATTACTTCGCAAGCCCACAGCGATGTAGGGCAGCTGCCACTCACTTTATTGCCATTTAATAAAACGGAGGAGTTTTTAGCAAATATCGGGGACTTCAGCTACCGAACTGCTGTGCGTAATTTAGACGATGAACCGCTGTCTGATAAGGAGTATAAGTCACTGAAAAAACTGTATGGAGATGCAAAGGAAATACAGGATGAATTGCGAAATGTACAGCATTTAGTCCTTGAAAACAATCTGCGCTGGATGGACGTGGAAATGGCCTTGGCAACTAATAAGCAAGGAGATAATACAATCATTGACGGCTTAAAGACAGTTGAAGACAAAGTAGAGGGTTACCAAGAAACAAGTTTTGGCGTAACGAATGTTAATATGGAAAAGAAAGATGAAAACTTCAGCAGATTAGAAGGAGAAACAATCACAAAAAAGGAAGCGCAAAAGATTGCCGAAGACTATGCAGAGTTTAAAGGTGATGTTGATGTAAATATTACAGAGAATGGAAAAGGCTCAGGTTATGGTTTCTACAGTGTCTCCCTCAAGGAAAAAGATACTAGTACAGAAGCAAATATGGACATTACGAAAAAGGGCGGCTATCCTATCTGGTCAATTGTTTCGAGAGATGTAAAAAAACAAAAAATCAGCTTGAATGAAGCTAACAATAGTGCAATTGATTTCTTAAAAAAGCATGACTTTAAAGATTTGGCTTTGTTTGAAAGTATGCAATATGATAATATCGGAGTTTTTACCTTTGTAACAGAGAATAAAGGGGTAAGAATTTACCCAGACAGCATAAAAATAAAAGTTGCTCTTGATAACGGCAATATTATTGGCTTTGCTGCAGAAGACTATTTAAAACAGCATAAAAAACGAGACATTAAAAATCCTAAGATTTCTAAGTCCGAAGCACAAGAGAAAATCAGTAAAAATGTAAAAATAATGGAAGATGGATTAGCCGTTATCCTTAATGACTTGAATAAGGAAGTACTGTGCTATGAATTTATCGGTACCTTAGATGATGATACGTACCGGATTTATATTAATGCAGATACTGGTACTGAAGAAAAAGTAGAGAAGCTTAAAAATGCTGAACCTCTATATGATGAAGTTGTTTAATCAAAAAGTAGTAGGGAAGTACTATTCCTTACTGCTTTTTTGTTGATGATTTTTTATGTGAGCTATTGAAATCCTAAAAATTTTTGCGATAATATAGGTAAAAAGGATGAATAATTAATAAGCAAACAAGAAAGCGTGGTACTATAGTGATAAATATCGGGGATACGTTAATTTTGGAGCCTGCTCATAGTGGGACTCCAGAAAAATATAAATGTCGTTTAGTTGATAGCAAAGAAAATGAAATCTATATAGATTATCCTATAAATGCCAATACGAATAAAACAGTTTTCCTGCTGAATGGAACGCAGTTAAAGGTCAGCTTTGTGACAAGTCAAGGAACAGTTTATATGTTTGACTCTGAAATAATTGGGAGGGAGAAGCAAAACAATATACCGATGCTTATTCTTCACCTTCCGAACAGTGACCAGTTTATTAAGATACAGAGGAGAGAGTATGTCAGGGTTGAAACTAATGTGGATGTTTCCATCTCATCTAATGATATAGAAATGTCACCATTTGCGACTATTACAACAGATATAAGTGCAGGCGGTGCTGCAATTCTTGTACCAATCGGTTCCGGTCTTAAAGAAGAGAGTATTGTAAATACCTGTTTTGTATTGCCGATGCAAAGTGGTGATTATTATTATCTGAAAGTGAAGGCAGTTGTTAAAAAAATCCTTAATTATAATGAAACCCATAATAAGGCACCATTGGAATTTATTGAAGTGAGTGCTAATGACAGGCAGCTTTTCTTGCGGTTCTGTTTTGACCGCCAGCTGTCTTTCCGCAAGAAAGGGCTGGAAATCTGAATAAACTCGATAAGTTATTCCGATACTAAAAAGGTGGGGCGAATCCAAACGCCTAAAAAAGTTAAGAGGTATAACAGAAATCGAGGTTAGTGGAAAATGAAGCGATTTGAACGGTTGTTGATTAAGTTAATTGCCATCCAGTTGTTTTTTTTGCTAGCTGGTCAAATACTTCATCATGCAAACATACTCCCTGAAATGCATCAGCTTGCCCAATATGAAGGTGTATCTGAGTCGAATTACACCTCAATTTTGGAAACACTCGGTCTCAGCCAGGAGTAGTTCCTTAAAAGAAACCTTTCGATTTTAATTTGAAAGGTTTTTTTGTAGTTAAAAAACATATGTAAAAAAATAGTGTGGATTTTAATAGGTTTATTCAACAAATAGGGATAGAAAATATGATAAAATAAAAACTGATAATATTCTGTTCTAAGTTAATTCAATTCATATGTTGGAAACTGGGATAGTTAAGGTTTTAGGAGGAAATATGAATAAAAAAATCAGCATTGCAATAGATGGACCGGCAGCTGCCGGAAAAAGCACGGTAGCCAAAATTGTGGCAGAAAAGCTCGGCTATATATATATCGATACTGGGGCGATGTACAGAGCGCTTACCCTTAAAGCAATAAACAATGGGATAGACTTAGAGGATGAAGCAGCATTAGCAGACATGCTAAAGATTACTTCTATCGAGCTTTTCCCTGGCGAAAAAGGTCAAAAGATCTTTTTGGACAGCGTAGATGTTACAGAAGATATCCGTAGAAGCAATGTGACAAACTCTGTTTCCATTGCAGCAAAACATCAGTTTGTTCGTGAAGAAATGGTTCGCAGACAACAGGGGTTTGCAATCGGCGGCGGCGTGGTAATGGATGGTAGGGACATTGGAACACATGTCATTCCTGCAGCTGAAGTAAAAGTATTTTTGCTTGCTTCTGTAGAGGAAAGAGCAGTCAGACGCCATACAGAAAATCTTGCTAAAGGGTTTGAATCAGATTTAGAGCAGCTGAAGTCGGAAATAGCGGCAAGGGATAAATTAGATTCAGAACGAGAAGTTGCACCGCTCAAAAAAGCAGAAGATGCAGTTGAAATTGACACGACTTCTTTATCCATTAATGATGTAGTAGGCAAAATTTTGGCATTAACTGAGGATAAAATCACGAACTGATTGCCCCTTAAGCTGGTCTAAAGCCAGCTAGTGTTTCTTACTTGACAAATAATCACATTTATAAGAAGTTAGATAGAAGAAAATAAATTTTATTATTCTATTAATTTTTTATGAAAGCTATATGGAATAGCAAAATTTAATGCACTAATTCCATTAGAAAAGTTTAAGGAGGAGTACATATGTCTGAAGAATTAAATGATATCGTTGTTCATAATTACACAGTTGGGGACCGTGTGGCAGGTAAAGTTACTAAGGTCGAAGAGAAGCAAGTCATTGTTGCCATCAATGACAGCAAACTGGACGGCATTATTCCAATCAGCGAATTGTCCAGCCTTCATATTGAAAAGGCAGAAGACGTAGTTTCAGAAGGAGAAGAGCTTGATCTGCAAGTTATTAAAGTAGAAGAAGACGCGCTTGTTCTGTCTAAACGTAAAGTTGATGCTGAAAAAGCTTGGGAAAGCTTAGAAGAGAAGTTCAATTCCGGCGTAATCTTTGATGCAGAAGTAAAAGACGTAGTTAAAGGCGGACTTGTCGTAGATTTAGGTGTACGCGGTTTTGTTCCTGCTTCTCTTGTAGAATCTCATTATGTGGAAGACTTTTCTGATTATAAAGGGAAAACTATCTCCTTTAAAATTGTGGAGCTGGAAAAGGATAAAAATCGTTTAATTCTTTCCCATAAAGCTGTAATTGAAGAAGAGAAAAGCAAGCAAAAACAAAACCTGCTTGAATCTTTGCAAGAAGGACAGACGCTTCAAGGAGTTGTTCAAAGAATTACCGATTTTGGTGCATTCGTCGACTTGGGCGGAATAGACGGCTTGGTGCATATCTCCCAGCTTTCCCATGAACATATCACAAAACCTTCAGATGTTGTTCAGGAAGGTCAGGAAGTCAATGTGAAAATTTTAAGCGTTGACCGCAATAATGACCGTATTTCCCTGTCTATTAAGGATACACTGCCAGGACCATGGGCGAATATTGCAGATAAAGCTGAAAAAGGCAGTGTTTTGGAAGGTACAGTGAAACGTATTGTTTCTTATGGAGCTTTCGTTGAAGTGTTCCCTGGTGTAGAAGGACTTGTTCATATCTCCCAAATTGCTCATAAGCATATCGGCACACCGCATGAAGTGCTTAAAGAGGGGCAAGCAGTTCAGGTGAAAGTGCTTGATGTAAATGAAGAGGAACAGCGCCTTTCATTAAATATCAAAGACTTGACTGAAAAAGAGCAAGAAGAAGATGAATTTTATGAGCTTCCAGAAGAGTCAAAAGGCTTCCAATTGGGTGACATGATTGGTGAGCAATTGAAAAAACTAAAGCAGCAATAATAAACATAAAAAGAGTTGTCCAAAAGGGCAACTCTTTTTTTATGTTTATCAATCGCTGTATTTATTATCGTTTAAGGCTCTTCCTTCGCTAGGGCTCTGCAATCTTGTTGCCCCAGGATAATGGATGGCTTGGTCGCGGTCAGATTCGACGCGGTGACTCTTTCTTAATTTCTTTTCTTGGCGATCCTTTCCCATTTGTAACACCCCCTAAATATAGAATGATAAATATCACCACACATTATGCAGGTATTCTAATGAGGATTTTGCCCAGGATCCATGTTCCCTCCTTTTCTTAGTTTAAAGTACATATTTAATTGACATAATGGAAAAAGTAGGAGTGTGAATAATTATGGAAGGTAATTTGTTTTTTTGGTTTGCTTGGATGCTCTGGCTAATTCCAACTTTTTTTATGGAAAAAGAAAATAAGAATAGACTTAAATATGCATCCATTTTAATGGTTTCAATGATCTTATACCCTTATCATTTTTCAATAATGGGGTTAGAAGTGTCTGTTTTAATTGCTGTACAATTAATGACAGCATTTTTATATACTTCGAAGTTGAAATTGCCACAGCAGCTTTATATAGTGCTTACATCCTTTATGACAGTCCTTGCCTATTGCTCTTTCCAGCTTTTGAGCATCCTTGATCCAGTTTGGCTTTTAATAGATAAAGGAGTGCTGCTTTCGGCAATGCTTGCCATTTTAAGTATTGTGCTGCATAGAACAATTGCCAGTCAGATTTTAATGATGATTATAGGAAGTTCTGTTGGCGAAATACTGTATGGTTACATGCTGCATTACTACAATATGGATATCGAGATTGGGACACCAGCATTTTTCGACAGTCTGCTCTTATGTATCGCCAGTATAACTGCATTGAATATCGCTAAAACTTTTCTTGCAAAATGGGAACAGCAAATATACTTAATCGAAAAGGAGAAGCAGAAACTATGATGACAACTTTTACATATCCGATTATGTTTGGGATTATAATCGGAACTGCTTTACGCATGTTTATGCTTCGCACTGATTACCGGCAGTACCCGACATATCTTCACGGCAAGATTATTCATGTTGCACTTGGATTCATAGCGGCAGGGCTGGGAACAGTTGCTATTCCCTCCATATTAGATAGAGATTTCACAGCTGTAACCTTTCTTACTGTTGCTGCATCGCAATTTCGAGATGTCCGTAATATGGAAAGAAACACATTAACGGAGCTTGACAGTTACGAGATGGTATCCCGTGGGAAAACGTATATTGAAGGAATAGCGATTGCATTTGAAAGCAGAAATTATCTTGTTATGTTTGCTAGTCTTTTGAGCACCTTTGGTTACATTACTTTCCATATTTGGGGTGGGATTATTGCTGCGATAATATCTTTCTTCATCAGCAGGAAGCTGATGTCTGGCGGAAAGCTTCGCGACATTGTAACAATTGAATATGTTAAGCCGAGATTTGAAGATGCTGGATTGTATGTGGATAATATTTATATTATGAATATCGGGATACCAGCACGCCAGGAAGAAGTACTGAAATACGGGATGGGCTTTATCCTGACACCTAAAAACTTCAATGCCAGAACGACTATCGCTAATCTTGGGCAAAGGCAGGCAATTCTGTACGATGTCTCGACTGCGTTGGGAGTGTACAGGGATTCGGGAACACCAGCTTTAGTTCCTTTGGCAAAAAGAGACCTAGAGGATGGAAGGGTGGCTGTTTTTGTTTTACCGCAGCATAATGACCCGGTCAAAGCGCTGGAGATTATAGGAGCAACCCCAACGCTTGAAAATGCCATCCGGATGCCAAGCAAAAGGCTGTTACGAAAGGAAGAAGCACAGTGACGATAGAGAAGTATATATTGGCGGCTATAACAACGAAACCGGAAAAGGTTGCTCAAGGCACGGGCGTTTTTTACTGCAGCGACACAACGGAGATGGAAGCTGTGGCAACGAACTTGGAAGCTATTCTTGACGGGATTGCCCATAAAATCAGCGAAGATGTTTACATTATCGTCAAGCATTGATTTAGCTGGCAATATAGTGTGTAAGTCTATGCCTATTAAAGGAAATATCCCCGCTTAGCTTAACAAATTTCTAGTACTTGCCTGTACAATGCTGCTCTGTTAAGATATATTAGTTAGGGGACTGCCTAAAGTTTGGGCTAGCCCCTAATTGTTTTTAAGGTTTTTAGCTGCGGCAGCAATCCATGTAATGCCCAGTTCGGTAAGAATGTCAGGCTGTATTTTACGGAGCTTGAATTAAAAATTTACATAGTAATTAAAATGTAGACATAAAGCATAAAAGACTATTTTGGAGTATGGAAGGGTGTAAGTAATGGCGAAACCTGTAATAGCAATAGTAGGACGTCCTAACGTAGGTAAGTCTACTATTTTTAATAGAATTGTCGGGGAGAGAATCTCCATTGTTGAAGATATTCCTGGTGTGACAAGGGACAGAATATACAGCTCTGCAGAATGGCTGAATCATGATTTCAACCTGATTGACACAGGAGGAATAGATATCGGTGATGAGCCCTTTTTAGAACAAATCAGAGCACAAGCGGAAATTGCAATTGACGAGGCAGATGTTATCATTTTCCTTACGAATGGCCGTGAAGGGGTTACATCAGCTGACGAAGAAGTAGCAAAAATCCTTTATCGTGCAAAAAAACCTGTCGTCCTTGCCGTAAACAAAATTGATAATCCAGAAATGCGGGAGCAGATCTACGATTTCTATTCGCTAGGGTTCGGGGAACCGATGCCGATTTCTGGCTCACACGGATTAGGTTTAGGTGACTTATTAGATGAAGCTGCCAAGAACTTCCCTAACAGGGACACAAAAGAATATGACGATGATGTTATTAAGTTTTCCTTAATCGGACGTCCTAATGTAGGGAAATCGTCGCTTGTTAATGCGATGCTTGGAGAAGACCGGGTTATCGTCAGTAATATTGCCGGCACAACACGGGATGCTATTGACTCCGAAGTGACTGTGAACGGAGATAAATACGTTATCATTGATACAGCAGGTATGAGAAAAAAAGGGAAAGTATATGAAAGTACAGAGAAATACAGTGTTCTTCGTGCATTAAGAGCAATTGAACGTTCGGATGTTGTTCTAGTTGTAATTGATGGAGAAGAAGGCATCATTGAACAAGACAAAAAAATCGCAGGCTATGCTCATGAAGCAGGAAGAGCTGTTATTATTGTTGTCAATAAATGGGATGCTGTCGAAAAAGACGAAAAAACAATGAAAACCTTTGAACAAAACATTAGAGAGCATTTCCTATTCCTGGATTATGCACCGATTGTTTTCCTTTCTGCTAAGACGAAAAAACGGATTCATACATTGATTCCAATGATTAATGTTGCGAGCCAAAATCACACATTAAGGGTTGAAACTAGTGTATTGAATGATGTTATTATGGATGCTGTCGCGATGAATCCAACACCGACAGATAAAGGAAAGCGTCTGAAGATTTACTATACAACGCAAGTTGCTGTAGGACCGCCGACGTTTGTCGTGTTTGTAAATGATCCAGAGCTGATGCACTTCTCCTATGAGCGTTTCTTGCAGAACCGTATAAGAGATGCATTTGGCTTTGAAGGAACACCAATTAGGATTTTTGCGCGTGAAAGAAAATAATAGAGGTGGATCGTAATGAGTAGTCATAAAAAAATCGCAATGATCGGGGCCGGAAGTTGGGGGACAGCACTTGCGCTAGTGCTTGCTGATAATGGACATACTGTCAATCTTTGGGGAAAGAATGGACAAGATATTGAAGAAATCAACAAGAACCATGTAAACAAAAGATATCTTCCAGAAATAAAGCTTTCTGAGAATATCATTGGATATACTTCCATGCAAGAAAGTTTGGAGGATGTCCATTATATCGTATTGTCTGTACCAACAAAAGCGATGCGCGAAGTGATTCAACAAATTATTCCTTACTTAGAGGAGCCGAAAACATTTATTCATGTAAGTAAAGGGATTGAGCCAGGGACGCTGCTAACAATATCCGAAATAATGGAAGAAGAGATCCCGGAAAAGCTGTTAAAGAGCATTGTTGTCCTGTCAGGGCCTAGCCATGCAGAGGAAGTAAGTTTACGCCATTTAACGACAGTTACTGTTTCCTCTAAAAATATGGAGGAAGCTGAGAAAGTTCAGGATTTGTTCATTAATTCAAAGTTCAGGGTTTACACGAACCCTGATATTGTTGGTGTGGAAATCGGCGGTGCTTTAAAAAATATCATCGCGGTTTGTGCAGGAATCTCTGATGGGTTGGGATTTGGAGACAATGCGAAAGCAGCCCTTATAACAAGAGGACTTGCTGAGATGGCAAGATTGGGCACAAAAATGGGAGCTAATCCTCTTACTTTCTCAGGATTAACTGGTATCGGTGATTTGATTGTGACATGCACTAGTGTCCATTCAAGAAACTGGAGAGCTGGGAATCTGCTCGGTAAGGGTTGCCCCCTTGAAGAAGTACTTGAGAACATGGGAATGGTCGTAGAAGGAATCAGAACGACTAAAGCAGGGCATCAGCTCTCTGAGAAGTATAACATTGAGATGCCAATCACAAATGCCTTATATGATATATTGTTTAATGGGAAAAACCCAAAGGATGCAGTGGAAGGCTTAATGGCAAGGGATAAAACGCATGAGATGGAAGATCTTGTTAACATCCTTGCTTCCCAATACATAGAATAGTTCGTTGTAATAAGCGCATTTTTCTTAAAATGCGCTTATTCTTTGAAAATTGTTACGATTATAGGCATTTTAATGATGCGATTTATGTATTTATGCATACAATGCTTTGAAGCAACCTGGTGGAATGAACAGGTGATGGGTTAAATAGTCATTAAATCAAAGTAAAGGTTCCCCTGCTTTTACTTTGATTTTTTTTGGGAATGTTGAGCTCGTTAGTTTTAAGTTGAATTAAAAATTAAAAATCTTTTAAAAACAGGCATAACCCTTTTAATCATGTGTATACATGACTTAGAAGGGTTATTTTTTTTGGCGTGAATAGAATCATAAAAAGAAGCTTATACACTTTAGATTCTTTTTAAGGTTTGCGATAAAGTCCGCTGATTACAGTTTGCTTAAGGTTAAAAGCTGCAAAGAAGGCGAGCGGCATAATAAGTCTATCGTCAAAAAAAAGGGGGAATTTATAAAAGTAGTCATAATGAGATAGGACAACATCATAAATATATATTGTCTAATCGCATTATATGGTTTTGTTAATCTCTACACTAGGGAGAGTTCAGGAGGGGATCATTTGGAAAAGGTAAATATTTTTAAAGATATTGCCGAAAGAACTGGCGGTGATATTTACTTAGGTGTAGTAGGTGCTGTTCGAACAGGCAAGTCTACTTTCATAAAGAAGTTTATGGAATTAGTTGTTATTCCGAATATGGATAATGAAGGTGACCGTGCTAGGACAAAGGATGAATTACCGCAAAGCGCTGCTGGCAAGACGATTATGACGACTGAGCCAAAGTTCGTTCCAAATCAGGCGGCATCTGTTACTGTTGACGAAGGGTTGGATGTAAATATCCGATTAGTCGATTGTGTCGGCTACACAGTTCCAGGCGCGCAAGGTTATGAAGACGAAAACGGTCCTCGGATGATCAACACACCATGGTATGAAGAGCCGATTCCATTTCATGAAGCGGCTGAAATTGGTACAAGAAAGGTTATACAGGAACATAGCACAATCGGTGTTGTCATTACTACAGATGGAACGATTGGGGATATACCGAGGAATAATTACTTAGAAGCAGAAAACAGGGTTATTGAAGAGCTGAAGGAAGTCGGCAAGCCGTTTATCATGATTGTCAACAGTGCCCAGCCATATCACCCTAACACAGAAAAGCTTCGCAGTGAACTATCGGAAAAATATGATATTCCTGTTATCGCAATGAGTGTGGAAAGCATGAGAGAATCTGATGTCCTTAATGTGATGAGAGAAGCGCTGTTTGAATTCCCTGTACTTGAAGTAAACGTAAACCTGCCGAGCTGGGTGATGGTACTTAGAGAGAACCATTGGTTGCGTGACAACTATCAAGAGGCTGTGAAGGAAACAGTTAAAGATATTAAGAGACTTAGAGATGTCGATCGTGTTGTGCAGCAATTCAGCGACTTTGAATTTATCGATAAGGCTGGTCTTGCGGGTATCGAAATGGGGCAAGGTGTTGCTGAGATTGATTTGTACGCACCAGATGAGCTGTATGATGAAATCTTGAAGGAAATTGTC
>JAPSHL010000350.1 GCA_031179905.1 Bacillus sp. (in: firmicutes)
ATGAAGTGAAATGTGCAGTGACTTGAGGGATAACACCAAAGAACACCCACTGCACCTTGTTTGCCCCCACTGCTGTCATTGCTTCTAGCGGACCTGGGTCGATGGACTCTATTGCTTCATATAGCAGCTTTGCAACCAAACCAATTGAAAATATTGATAATGCGATAATACCTGGAAGTGCGCCAAGACCGAAAATAGCAACGAATATACTTGCAAGAAGCAGATCAGGAATTGTCCGAATCAGGTTCAGGATAAACCGGAATGGGTAGACTATCCATGAGTTGCGAATAATATTGCTCGCGCACAGCAAAGCAAGGGGGACAGCGATTATTGCCCCAAATGTTGTGCCGATAACGGCCATACGGATAGTTTCAAGCATTGGCTCCAAAATATTTTCAAAGTAATGCCAGTTGGGCGGCCACATTTGCACAAGTAAATCAAACATGTTAGGGAAGCCGATGGTTAAGTCAGCAATGGAAGATTCTGTTTTAAAGGAACTCCACCACAGCAGAGCCACGACTAAAATGATGGTAAAAATCATTTTTGTTTTGGCAGGCGGTTTTGGAGCATTGCCTATTTTTACTTTCGGTTCATTAACATTTGGTTCATTCATGCTCATACTGGTTCACCTAGCAGCTCGTCTTTTTTTATTGGTCTGCCATAAATGTCAGCAAACACTTCGTCAGTGGCTGCTTCAACCGGTCCGTCAAAGACAACCTCGCCTGCTCTCAGTCCAATGATTCTTGTGGCATATTCGCGGGCTAGATCAATGAAATGAAGGTTGACTACAGTTGTAATACCATCTTCTTCATTTATGCGTTTTAAGTCATCCATTACTTGCTTTGTTGTTAGTGGATCAAGGGAAGCGACTGGTTCATCAGCTAAAATTACTTGTGCCTCTTGTGCGAGGGCACGTGCAATGGAGACACGCTGCTGCTGTCCACCTGACAGCTCATCTGCACGGGAATAAGCTTTTTCTAAAATATTGACCCTGTTTAAGGCGTTTAAGGAAAGTTCCACGTCGTCTTTCGGAAAAAGTCCGAGAATTGTTCTGAATGTGTTATGATACCCGACACGACCGGATAAAACATTTTTTAATACGGTAGAGCGCTTTACAAGATTAAAGCTTTGGAAAATCATACCGATATCACGGCGGATATTGCGAAGGCCAGATCCCTTTGCTGCCGTGATGGACTTGCCGTCTATCAGGATTTCTCCTTCAGAGATTTCATGCAGCCGATTTATAGAGCGGAGGAATGTTGATTTTCCGGCACCGGAAAGTCCTACAATTACAACGAATTCACCTTTATCAATTGTAATGTTAATGTTATTCAAACCCTTTGTACCATTCGGATAAATTTTCGTAACATTTTTAAACTGTATCAATTGCCTACCAACTTTCTCATAATTTTAGAAAAAGAACCCTCATTAAGGAGCTTCTTTCTTCTGCTAAACAGCGGAGGACTCCGTTGCTTAGCAGAAGAAAAAAGTCCAACCATCTAGTAATTTTTACTAGATGGTTGGCTTAATAGACAAATAGGAAACCTTAAGCACTAAAATTACATTATGTAATAATATTATCGTTAACACTAAAGAATTCTGCGCTATTGTCCTAATACATTAACTATTCTGTCTTTACTTTTTCTGCATAATCACGCACAATATCAAATTTGCTGTCATCAGAAACAACATATCCTTCATGTGTGTAAATATCTCTTACAATTTCATGTCCTTCTTCACTTTTACCAATTGCAATGAATGCATCTTGCAGTTTTTTCTTCCATTCATCAGTCATGTCAGAACGTACAGATACTGTATCGTTAGGGATTTCCTCTGTAAATGAAATGACTTTTGTATCATTAAAGACAGTCGGATAATCGGTTTTAACGATATTACGAGCGTCTTGGAAAACAGCTGCAGCATCAACGTCACCATTCAACAGGGAGATAATCGCTTGGTCATGTCCTTTTACTGTAACACCTTGAACATCCTTAAGAGGGTCAATATCATTATCTAATAATGAAGCAGCAGGCCATACATAACCAGCAGAAGATGTAACATCCTGGAATGCGATTTTTTTGCCTTTTAGATCAGCAACTGAATCGATGCCGGAATCACTCTTTACTACGAATATAGATTTATAGAAATCTACCAATTCATCTGTTTCAGATCCATCTTCATTTAAACCTTTGCGCTGAGCTTGCAGAATGACATCAGCAGCACCTTTTTCCTTAGCCAAAACATAAGCTGTTGGAGGCAGGAAGCCAACATCTACTTGCTTAGAAGACATCGCTTCAATGATAGTATTGTAGTTAGTAGAAACACTTACTTTAACCGGAATTCCTAGTTCATCAGATAGCAAATCTTCAAGCGGCTTTGCTTTTGCTTCAAGTGTATCAGCACTTTGGGAAGGAACAAATTGGACTGTTAATTCCTTAGGTTCATATCCTTCAGATGCATTGGAACTAGTGTCACTGGATGAAGAACCACAGCCAGCAAGAACACCTGCTGCTAACGACAAAGATAGACCGAATGTTGCAAGTTTTTTGAACATTATTATACCTCCGAATGATGTTATGTGTTATTACATGTAAAAATATAGCATATAAAGTTGGTGAGTGGTGAAAATTTTGTATAAAATAATTATTATTTTTTTGTAAATATTAACTATTGAAATATTCTGATAAATAGGGTAAAACTAGTAATATCGGCGTTTTTGAGAGAATAATGAATGGACAAATGTTTATTATTTTCCAGAAAACATTATTGTGAAATATCTCACTAGATAAATAGAAGTGTTATTTTCTGAAAAAAAAGAAAGAAAATTTGATGCTCTTCTACTATAATAAAGCATGCAAGTGGATGAACGATCAAAGATATAGGAGTGGAGTAATTTGACAGAAACAAATGTGACAATAC
>JAPSHL010000118.1 GCA_031179905.1 Bacillus sp. (in: firmicutes)
TCTCAAACGTAATTACCTTCACTTTTCCCAGTCCACTGAAAGATCCCATGCGATTGGCTTCTCCATCCATTCTTTTGCTGCTTGAACATTATCTGCTTTTCCTAATACCCACATCAGCTTAGCAATTATAGCTTCTGTGTTCATATCTGCTGATAAGATAACATTATATTGCGCAACCTTTCTTCCTACCTCATATAAATACAAGTCTTGTCCTTCCTCAAGGCACTGTGTTGAAATGACCACCGATACACCTGACTCTACCATTTCTTGCAGTTTTGGAAGTAAGTTTCTTTCTTCAAAAGGCAAACCTCCATTGCCGAAGCTCTCTATAACAATACCTTTATAATTGTCTTTTAAATAGTCAAATATTTCAGGCTTGGTTCCTGGATAAAGCTTCAACAAAAACACATCAGGACATAGGCTTGTATCCTTCGTGAAAGAACCCTCTGTTTTGACTGGCTTCCAGTAATAATGGATATTATTGCCTTCAATTGATGCGACATACGGATGGTTTATACTCTCAAATGCATCATAGCTTTTTGTTCTCATCTTCACTGCACGTGTGCCAATAATGACCCTACCATCAAAGACGACAAATACCCCGCCTATTCTTTCTGTTGCAAAATGGATGCTGTCTGCGACATTTTTCTTTGCATCCGTCTGTTTAAAGCTGATAGGAACCTGTGATCCTGTTATAACTACAGGTTTGTCCAATCCTTGAAGCATATATGATAATGCAGCAGAAGTATAACCCATTGTATCCGTTCCATGTGTTATTACAAAACCATCATATAAGTCATAATTTTTACTGATTGCTTCAGCAATCACTTTCCAATGTTCTGGCTGCATGTTTGTGCTGTCTCTATTCATGAGTATTTCACATGTAACACCAACAGTCTGGGAATCTCCCTCAAAATGCTCTAGTAATTCCTCAGCAGACATGCCAGGAACCAACCCTTCATTTCCTTCTACAGATGCAATCGTGCCACCTGTTGCAAGCAGCAATATTTTTTTCATGAGTATTCCTCCTACTTCCTCCATCATACCACGTATGCGTAACGCGTATTTATTTATCTGTATTATAGTACCATTCCTGTTAATAAAGCAATATTTGTATTCATATCGCGTATTTTTTCTTTTAAAACAAATATTTACATGCTATACTCCAAGTATAGAGTAAAAGGAGGAATAACCATTGCTACAAATATTAAGTGAGCTAAGAAAGAACAAAAATTGGTCCCAACAAGAAACGGCTGATTTATTAGGAATTGCCAAAAGCACTTATGCTGGCTATGAATCTGGATACCGCGAGCCTTCATTAAGAGCACTCATACAAATAGCAGATTTGTTTGATGTTTCTGTTGATGTAATCCTTTCCCGCAAAAATAGGACAACCGTTGTTGAAATTGGTTCTGTTCCAAAAATGGACAACCTTGTGCTGACAGTGGACGGTAAGCCGCTTACAAAGGAAGAAATAGCAAATGTTGTTGCCTTTACTACAGTCAGAAGGGAACTTGATAAAAAGGAAGAAGTATTCCAATAAAAAAACCTGATTTAATAAAAATCAAGTTTTTTAACATCTATTACTTCAGATGTTTTACTTTTAATTCAATTGATTTTCTTTCCTTTGCATCTTTTGCTTCATCAGGATATCCAGCTGCAATTACACCAATCACATCATAGTCATCTGTCACACTTAAAATATTTCTTCCGTTCTCAGAAGCACCGACAGAACTCCAAAATGTTCCGATTCCTTTTTCCCATGCCAGCAATAGAAAGTTTTGGATGAAACAAGACACTGCAGCTGTATTTTCTTCCCTTTCTAAAGCAGTCTTTCCTTTATGAGATAAGACGGCAAATAAGATTGGGGCATCCCCGAAATTAATTTTATGGTTAAACTTCGCTCTTGTTTCTTCTCCTATAAATAAGATTTCCCACGGTTCCGTCAATTTATGGTTTGGAGCATATGCTGATACTTGCAGGAGCTCTTTAATAGTTTCTACGTCAATAGCTTCTGTTTTAAACTTCTTAAAGGTTCTTCTTTCCTTAATAATTGTTGCCAAACTCATTCTATCAATCCCCTTTACTTATTTAATCTCTTTTATTATACATTAATGCAGAATTTTTCTGTTATTTTAACTACTTTATCCTGTCGACAAATTTCCCAGGAAATCTGTTGAAAAGGATAATGCTTGTTTCACTTCCTTTCTATCAGGGAATTAGTGCTGTAATTACCTATTAATGAAAGGAGTATTTATTATGGATCAAAAAGTAGCAATAATAACAGGTTCTGGAATGGGGATTGGCAAAGCTATTGCAGAACGTCTTGGAAAAGATGGGTTCAAAGTTGTAATCAGTGACATTAATGAAGAAAGTGCAAACAGGACAAGCATAGAGTTGATGGATAAAGGCATTGAATCTATAGCAGTTCAAGCAAATGTGAGCGTAAAAAAAGAATTGGAAGCACTAGTCGAACAAACAGTATTAGAATACGGTCAGTTAGATGTATTTATTAACAATGCTGGTATTGATCAAGTTGATTCGATCCTTAATATTTCAGAAGAAGATTTGCACAGAATCTTTGAAGTCAACGTGTTCGGAACCTTGTACGGTATCCAGGCAGCAGCAGTTCAAATGAAAAAACAAGGAACCGGTGGAAAAATCATTAACGCTTGCAGCATTGCAGGACACCGAGCTTATTCCCTGCTAGGTGCTTATTCTGCAACTAAATTTGCGGTTAAAGCGTGGACTCAAGCAGCTGCTGAGGAACTGGCTTCCGCAAAAATAACAGTTAACTCTTATTGCCCAGGCATTGTCGGCACAAGCATGTGGGACAGAATAGATGCAGGCATGGTTGAGTATATGAATCTTGAAAAAGGGCAAGCTTTTGAACAATTCTCAAAATCAATTGCATTAGGCCGTACACAGGAACCAGAAGATGTCGCCAATTTTGTTTCATTTCTCGCTTCTAAAGATTCAGACTATATGACTGGACAATCTGTTCTAATTGACGGAGGTATTCTATATGGCTAATAAAAAGGGGGCTTCGATTTGCGAAGCCCCCTTCTCTCCATTATTTTTTAAAACGGAAAGGCACTGTAGTTACAATAATATTTCGTCTGTATAGAAGATGTGCTTTAAGAAGCAAACTAGATTGATTGTGTAGAATATTATGCCAGCTTTTTTTTGTTATGAACTGCGGAATAATAACCGTGACACTATAGTTGTTTTCTGCTCCTTTTTCTTCGATTACATCTATGAATCTCCTTAACGGCCTGACTAAACTGCGGTATTGCGAATGAATTGTCACAAGTCGGATATCCGGTCTATACGCTTTCCATTTCTCCTCCATCCGTTTTTCGCTTTCTCTGTCAAAGGCAACGTAAACAGCAATAATTGTCTGCCCGATGGTTTCGGCATAAGCTAAGGAATTGTCAACAACCTGTGTTATCCCAGCTACAGGTAAAATAACAATATTGCCTTCCGGCTTTTCTGCTTTATGATGTTCATCCATGCGAAGCTGGCTGGCAACATCTTCATAATGCCCTTTAATTCGATGGAAGATAAAGACAATAATCGGCAGAAAAATAAGTACAGACCATACTTGGGTAAATTTTGTTGTGAATAAGATAATTAGGACTGTTAATGTAATCAATGCTCCAGCTAAATTTATGCTCATCTTCCATTTCCAGTTTTGCGGCCTTTCTATAAACCATTTTTTTATCATTCCACTTTGCGATAATGTAAATGGAATAAATACACCTACTGCATACAACGGAATAAGCATTTCTGTATTCCCTTTAAATAGTATTATTAAAAGAATCGATGCTGCTCCCAATGTAACGATCCCATTCGAATATCCTAATCTGTCACCGCGAATTGTAAAGATCCTAGGCATATACTTATCAACAGCAAGGTTGACCGCTAACAAGGGAAATGCAGCAAATCCAGTATTGGCAGCCAATATTAAAATCAGTGCTGTCGTTACTTGAATGAAATAATAAAATCCATTCCGGCCAAATACTTCTGATGCAATTTGCGATACAACCGTTTCTTCTGCCTTTGGTGAAATTCCGTACCAGTAGGCAAGTATTGTAATGCCAGAAAAGAGCACTCCTAAAATAACTCCCATTAGGGTTAATGTTCGGACTGCGTTTTTTGCTGATGGTTCTTTAAAGTTCGGAACAGCATTAGAAATGGCTTCAACACCTGTCAACGCCGAACATCCAGATGAGAATGCCTTCAATAACAGAAAAATACTCAACCCAGGAACAGCTGTTCCAATTGGTGTATGCATCGCGCTGTCAACATCACCTGTGACAATTTTCCACAAACCTGTCAGAATTAGCGCCACTAAAGCGATGACAAACAAATATACTGGATAGGCAAGTATAGATGCAGATTCTGTGACACCTCTTAAGTTTAAAATAGTAATTAATATAACAAACAAGCTGGCAATAAGCACATTATGTTCATGCAAACTAGGAAAAGCAGATGTAATTGCATCAGTACCAGCTGACACACTTACCGCAACAGTTAGGATATAATCAACGAGCAGAGAGCCTCCTGCAATCAAACCGGCATTTTCCCCTAGATTATTTTTTGAAACAATATAAGCACCACCTCCACGAGGATAGGCATATATGATTTGACGATAAGATAAAATCAGTGCTACAAGAAGAATTAGCACACCAATTGCAATCGGAATGGAATACCAGTAAGCGAGAATTCCGATGCCTGCTAATACCAGCAGGATTTGTTCTGTTCCGTATGCAACCGATGAAAGAGCATCAGACGAAAGAATCGCCAATGCTTTAAGCTTATTTAATTTCTGCTCCCCGAGCGCACTTGTTTTTAGTGGCTTCCCAATTAAAATTCGTTTAAAAATTGAACCGCTCATGTTATCCTCCAGCTTTCCGCTAAAATGTCTTTTAAGTAGTTGGTGATATTCCATTTTTTGCACACAAAAAAACCACGAGGATACCCCGTGGTCGATAGTGTAAAATCGAACATCAGATTATTCCTCTCTCTAAACGCTTACGGAGTTAGCTGTCGGGTTGGGACATCTGAGAGTTGCCCCTCCTGCAATAGGATTCACCCCAAGTGCCAATCAAACGGCACAAAAAATCGGGTCCCCCGTTCCAAAAATGGATTAAGCGATTTACGAAATATTTTCTACTTCAAGATATTACTCCCAAACAGATAAAAAGTAAATGAAGGAAAAAGAGCATAAAAGAACAAAAAATCGCAAATGCACGCATACATCTCAAATTACTCGTCCTCATCTAATCAACACTCTATTTTTTGCCGTTTTGCTCATTATTTCATGTACTTATAAAAGAAAAAAATAAAAAAGAAGGAATGCCATAAAGACATTCCTTCCTCTTAAAAATGATTAATATGCTAGGCTGAACAAACCTTTAATATGTGAAAGATAACGGATGTTAGATGCTTCTTTCATCAATGATGCAGGCATACCTTTAAGCGGTGTAGAGCTTCCGCCAACAATTGCAACTCCGTCTTTGCGGCCAAGGCTTGCAAGTGTACCAGAGTTGATTGGGTTGAAACCTTCAAGTGATTTACCTTCAAGGTATGCAAAAAGGTTATATCCGATTAATTCACCCATTTGCCATGCGATTTGAGCAGTTGGAGGTGCTGGACGGCCATCTCCATCAGCAGGGAAGTATACAGCACTGTCTCCTGCTACAAACACTTCAGGATGTGAAGTTGATTGCAAGAATTCATTAACTGTAGCACGTCCGCGGTTCACTTCTAGTCCAGAAACACCAACTAGAGGGTTACCTTGAACTCCGCCAGTCCATACAAATGTGTTAGCGATGATTTTTTGACCATCTTTTAAGTCAATTACATTTCCTGCTACATTTGTTACTGCAAGTCCTGTCAAGAACTTAACGCCGCGAGCTTCCAAGCTTTTTGTTGCTCTGTCAATTAGATCATCTGGAAGAACAGGAAGAATCTTTGGTCCTGCTTCAACAAGAGATAAATTAATTTCTTTGTAGTCTACCCCGTATTTTTTTGTTAACCCAGGAAGGATGTCAGCTAGTTCACCGACTAGTTCTACACCAGTCAATCCGCCGCCGCCGATAAGGATTGTAGCATCCTCTGGTTTTTTCGTTTTAGAGTATTCGCTGATGCGCTCTTCAACATGCTTGTAGATTTTGTTTGCATCTTCAGCTGATTTTAGAACCATGCTGTTTTCTTCCAATCCAGGAATACCGAAGTAAGCTGTTACGCTTCCCAATGCAACAACAAGTGCATCGTAGCTCAACTTTGATCCGTCTGCAAGAATTACTTCTTTATTATCCACATTGAAAGACTCAACAGTTGCAATCTTAAGATCAACATCTAGACCTTTAAGAAGTTTATTAAGAGGCATTGCTACAGCTTTTTCAGAAACATTTCCAGCTGCAAGGCGATGCAATTCTGTAATGATTTGGTGTGTTGGATATTTATTGATTACCGTTACATTTGCTTGTGATTTAGTATAATATTTGCGGACATTTTGAGCTGCCAAAAGACCGCCATATCCTGCACCTAAAATAACTATATTTTTTGACATGGTATATCCTCCGTCCTTCGTTCTATTCAATTGTTGAACTTATTTTTGTTGGTCGCGTTCGTTCAAGATTTGAAGATAGCTTTGTGTGAAACGCAGCATTTTTTGAGCTTGAGGATCTTTTAATATTTTAAGCAATCCGAATACACCGATTGTTTCATTGCTCTGTTCTGCACGATCCTTCGCTTCGATTACAGCAGATGCAACACCTTTTGCTGTATGAACGACTGGCTCAAGCATTTCAGTTGTTGCATGGACCATATCACTCTTGAAGACCTCATCTTTTGATAGGCCTTGAACAAGATCATATGAGCTTGTCAATGTGTTAACGACTTCTGTTAATTTTGGCAGCTGTTCAATTAAAGTAGTCAATGACTCTTGTACTTCAGGCTTTAAAAGCTGGTCCAATAAGTCTTGGCTAGTATTAGTTGTAGCTGTCAGTTCAGCACTTGCTTGTGTAGTTGTTTCTGACATAACTGATTCTCCTTTGCTATTGGCATTTTCCTAATGTTTTTTGAATATCAAACTATTGTGCATTTTTGCACAATAGTTCGTAGACTAATAAATGGATACATTGATAATAAGGTATGTAGTTATACAAAACTAGTAATTCGAAAGTTCCTATAACAACCCTTCATTAACTCCTTTAATATAATACCACTTTTTTATTAAAAATAAATGTGAGAACCGCAAAATTTTAAAGATTTTTTGTTTTATGTGATATATGTCACATTAAATTAAAGTAATTGTTACTCTTAACTCCCCTATAAAAACCTTATTGCCACGCGTTTTTATTATAAATTCGTTAGTTAGTTAAGAAAGAACTTTTTACAAATATTTGTCTGTTTAATCATAGTCTTCTCGTAGCATCCCCCCGCTATGCATCTTATTTTCAAAGTGCTGAGATAATTTATTCTTATTGTCAAAACAAAAAACAGGTCATATTTGACCTGTTTCCAACAGTTAACTAATTTCTTGAGATACGTTGTTTGTTTTTACTTACCTTTAGGGTTTGGTTTCATTAACTGCGGGTTCCATACGTCAATGGCAAGCACTGAAAAGCTTCGGCGCTTGCACTTATGCAGGATGCAAGAAAGTCTCGCTAATCCTTTGGGAGCCTCAGCTATTTGTTCCAATCAATATCTTTTATAAATAAGGGATAGCTGTTTCCAATTACTTTTGACAAAATGGATAGAGCCTTTCCCTTCCTGTCTTTCTTCTATATTTCTATATCCACTACAATACTGTCGACTCTGCCGACTTCGCGAATATAGGCTGCTACTGCTTGATGTTCGGGATTTGGTCCATATAATGCAAGGGCCTCCCTGTCTTCAAAACGAACCTTCAGGACTACCTGATAATCTTTACTGCTTTGGGCGAAATTCAGTCCTGCCTGCAGGTCGACAACTCCCATGATTTTGTTTCTTAAGGCGCGGAACCTTTTAATCACTTCCTGCAGCTGTTCTTCTGTTGTAGTTTCACTAAATTTGACAAGGACAATATGATCTATCATGCATGAACCTCTTTCTGGCATACTTTTTTCGTTCTAATTTTAGCTGAATTTCTTGGAACCAGCAAATTTTTTAGCAAATTTATGTAAAAGGACTTATTTTTCCTGAGTCCTTTGTAGTAATTAACTAGAGGTCCTAATTCATACCCGCACAAATATTTCCATTACCAATGCAGAAAATAATGAAAATTAGCCTCTCGCAAATATTTCATTAAAAACGACACATACTAAAGTTAAGACAATAACCACTTTTATTACTATTTAAGAAGGAGTTATTATGAGCAGCCAAGAAAAAAACAATCAGAAGGATTCAAAAAAGCAAGGTAATTTAAAATGGTGGGAATTATCCCTCGTTGGTGTCGGCTGTACGATTGGCACCGGCTACTTTGTAGGTTCCAGCCTGGGAATCATCGAAACAGGTCCAGCTATTGTGATTTCATTCGTGATTGCTGCAATTGGAACTTATATTGTTTTTAATTTATTAGCCAAAATGACAGCTGAAGATCCTCAGGAAGGGTCCTTTTGTTATTATGCTAACAAAGCTTTTGGCTCTTGGGCCGGCTTTAGCTGCGGATGGAACTATTGGGGTTCCAATATACTTATCATGGGCAGCCAGCTTACCGCCCTTTCTCTTCTTTCACAGTTTTGGTTTCCAAAAGTACCTCTTTGGATATTTGCTTGTATTTTTGCTGTATTATCTATTTTTGTCGTCTTTTTAGGCACAAGTGGTTTTGATAAGGTAGAGAACTATCTGGCTGTTATTAAAACAGCAGCGATTGTCATGTTTATCATTTTAGCAGCAGCAGCTTTATTCGGCTGGATTCATGGTGGAGATCATCCAATGCAGACTCCTAAATCTTTTGATGCATTCTTCCCAAAAGGATTTAAAGGGTTCTGGACTTCACTAATTTATGCTTTTTATGCATATGGAGGAATTGAGGTTATCGGATTGATGGCAATGCAGCTGAAGGATAAGAAGGATGCACCGAAGGCAGGAACTAATATGCTGATCATTTTGCTGATCATTTATGTCCTGTCTTTAGCTTTAGCTGTCTTGCTGGTGCCGTTGGATAAATTTAATGAGAAAGAAAGTCCTTTTGTAACAGCTCTTGCTGGTTATCCACTCAGCTTTTTCCCTCATGTCTTTAATGCGGCCATCATTATTGCTGGGTTTTCCACGATGACTGCATCATTATTTGGCGTAACTAACTTACTTGTCACATTGGCAAAGGGTGGAGATGCCCCTAAGATTTTTGAAAAAAAGCTGAAGATATTTCATAAGCTTCCCCTTCCATCTTTAATTTTGGGAGCAGTAGGGCTTTTTGCATCAGTTTTAGCAGCATTGCTATTGCCAGGCAAAATATTTGAGTATATTACGACAGCAGCAGGTATTCTTATACTGTACAACTGGGCTTTTATTCTGGTTTCCTCCTTTAAAGTTCTGAAATCTAAAGGCTGGGACAAGACAAAAGCAATTATCGGAATACTGCTTATCCTTGCTGCTGTGAGCGGAACAGTTTTAGAAAAAGGTATCAGAACTGGTTTCTTCATAAGCCTTGCTTGTGTAGTCCTAATAGGAATCGCAACATTCATAGTACATTTAAAGCACAAAAAGTCCTCACCTCAAGGCACCTAACTAAAGAAGAGGAGAGCATTATAAGCTTTCCTCTTTTACCGATTTTGCTGTTTTTTACTAGAAACGCCTGCTTGAATTTGTTTCAATTCCGTATTATTAATTATTCCCAGTGATTTGCAAATATAAGAATAAGCAACAATCTTCTTATCGACTCGTCCGCTTCGATTCATAATTAATCACTCCCTTTACACTATTAATATGTATGAAGTTAAAAAAGTTTCCTTCATGCAAAATAAATAGCCATCTGCATAGAATTGGCTGTTTATTTCTTACATTGTTTGTTTTTTTGTTAAATTATCAATAAGATCAGGCAGCCATTCCTGAAGATGGGAGAAATTATAGCCTAGCCTTTTTGCTCTTTCGTTGCTCATTGCCCAAAACGAGTCAATTCCATAAGGAGAAGCGTTATCCTCCTTCCATTCATTCGCCAAAACTGCTTTTTTTCCAGTGCTTTTCTCTATTATGCCAATCAGTTCTGACAGGTGAATAATGCCGTCAGCACAAGCATTGACTGGACCTTCAATCTCCTTTATTCCAGCCCAGGCAATAAAGTTGCCGGCTTCTTTCTCATCAATAAAACCCATTGCTGCATTAATATTGGGAAAATAAATTTCCTCTCCATTAGCCACTTTTTCCGTATGGAATACAAGCCTTTTTGTATAGTCGTTGATGCCGACGACTATTGGAATCCTTACCGCAGCGGTCTTAAAAGGGGCTTTTTGGAAAAAAACTGCTTCTGCTTGTCTTTTTCCTTCTTGATAAGTCACATCTTGAGCGGCTTTTATTACAATTGGGTATTCATAAGGATTAAAATCTTCCTCGTTCAAAAGCTGTGATGAAGCATCATATACAGACAACGTGGATGTCAGTATGTATCTGTCCGTTTTTCTGCCGAAAACCTCTATCGAATTAAGTGCATCTTGAGAGGAATAACAAATTTGATCATAAACAGCGTCCCATTTTGTATCATTGAATGCTTCCTTAAAGCTTGTTAGATCTGAGCGGTCAAATGATATTCGCTCAACGTCGCTCCCAA
>JAPSHL010000119.1 GCA_031179905.1 Bacillus sp. (in: firmicutes)
CAAGCATTATTTGATTTCAAAGGTAAACCGCTTGCTTCGTTAAATGTATTTAACTATGTGGATACAGGAGCGGCTGCTCCGTTAAAAATCGAAAAATTGACTGATGTTTCAATCGAGGCAGCAGCAGGGGAAGATATCAAGCTGCCTGAAACAGTAACAGCTGTTTATAATGACGGCACAGAAGGATCGATTGCTGTTACTTGGGATGAGCAAGCTTTAATGGAGGCAATTAATGCAGGCATCGGTGAGTACGTTATCACCGGCACAGTCAAACTTGGCCTGACTGTTAAAGCAAATCTAACGATAAAACCGGAAAACTTTGTGCAAAATCCCAGCTTTGAAGAGGCAGATAAAAGTATGTGGAAAATCACGTACCCCAATGATTTAACACCACATGCCGACTTTCTGAAAAATGCTTCAGATGCCAAGTCGGGCGAGCAGTCTTTACATTTCTATTCAGCAGAAAGAGTTGATTTTACTGTTGAACAGACAATCACAGGGCTGGCCCCAGGTTATTACGATGCTTCTATGTTTATTCAAGGCGGAGATGCAGACGATGCCAACATGCAGTTATATGTAAAAACGAGAGACGATCAATACGAAGTGCCAACAAAAGTTACCGGGTGGAATAATTGGGAAAATCCTAAACTCAGCGATATTCTTGTATTAGATGGAACAATTACAATTGGGGCAAGTATCCAGGCGAATGCTGGAGCATGGGGAAGTTTGGATGACTTTTCCTTCGAGCGGACAGGTGATTATGAAAAGCCTGTAGAAGATGAAGACCAGACACCGCCAGCTCAGGAAGATGAAAATCAAGATCAAGATGAAGACTCAACTGAACAAGGAGAAGTTCCTGCAGATGACGAGGAAAGCAGTGAAACTCCTGTAAAACAGGATGAACCAAAGCAAGAAACAGAAAAGACTGATACAAATAAACAAGGGAAAGATGAAAGTACGAAACAAGAGCAAAAAGGCAGCAGTCTGCCTAATACAGCTACAAGTATTTTTAACTTCCTTCTGTTAGGGTCCGTCCTCTTAGTTAGCGGAGCGATTTTGTATAAATTATAAAAGCAGCCTGTCACATTTCTTTTAAAGAGTGACAGGCTCTTTTTGTTTGTTTTATTTTTATTTTACAAAAAAGGAGGTGTAACTGCTGCCTCTACAACAATAGGAAATCCTATTTATCAAGCTCCAGAAGCCAAATTAATTAAATATTGACCTAAAACAAGATGTTTTTGTGATTTTTAAATACTTCAAAATTATCAAAAAATAACTAGAGAAATTAACTTTTCTATGTTATTTTAGTATGGTAGTACTTTACCGAACTAAAGAAATGCTATACATACATTAATTAAAGGGATGATCGCGTTGAAGAATATTGTTATTATCGGCAGCAGTGGCGGAAATCTGTTTAATCTCGGCGGCGCAAAACCGGTACAGCTATTGGAAGAAATACTGAAACAAGCACAAGCAGCTGGGTTAAATGTGGCGAATATCCAGTTCATTGCTGCGAAAGAGTCGATGGATACGGCAAAAGACCATACGGACGCAGCTATATATGGTTATAAAGAGAATGAGGTGCTTCTTCTGTTTGAGTCTTCTTTAAAGGAGGTCAATCTTAAAGCAGCAATGCTTGATAGGGTAATTGCGGAAAGTATTAGAAAAGGCGAAGTGGACGGCATTATTGCGATGAGTGCTGACACGAAAGGTGTCAATAAGGAGACGTTAGCTGCCGCTGTTGAGAGAAAACTGCCGATTGTCGGTACAGGAGGCACCTCTATGGCAGCAATGACGTCAATGGGTGCAAATGTTATTTCTTCGTCTGGAACGACAGGATCAACAAGCAGAACAAGGTCCATTTCGTTCGTATCGTCCTTGTGCAAGTATTGGAACATAAAATTTAATCCAATTATCGGCTCGTACGAGCGTACAATTGCTGAAAATGCAGCTCCTTGGAAAAATATTAATATAAGGGGCATTATGGTTTCATCTTTGCCAGGGTTTATTGCGATGGCACTTATCCTTGCTGTCAGCCAGATTCCGGCGCTGAAAGGATTAAGTGATATATTTGATTTAATGATAAATGCATTGCCGGTGATGCTGGCGGTTATTGCGGCCAAACAGGTCTCTGAACTGGATGAAGTGTCTATTATCGCTGGTGTCATTGCAGGGATATTATCCGTTCAAGGCGGCATTATCGGAGGGATAATTGGCGGGATTGCAGCAGGTCTTCTCGTCCAGTTTTTCTTCCGCAAATGCATCGAGTGGAAATTTCCTATCACGACTGTCAATATTGTCAGCGGCGGTTTATCTGGACTTATTGCTGGCTTATTCGTTTACTATTTAATTGGTCCAGTTGCTTTGCAAGCTGGAAACCTTATTAAGGATATCATTGAACAAGCTGTAGCTTTTAATCCGATTCTAGCTGGTGTGCTCGCAGGCGTACTTATTTGGCCGGCAATTTTAGGTGGAGTGTATCATGCAGCCATTCTGCCGATTGTTCTGCTTGAAATGGAGAAAACAGGTAACAGTTTTTTGGGAGCGGTCGATATGGTTGGTTTAGTAATGGTGGCAGCGGGAATTAACCTTGCGAACATCATTGCGCCGAGAGACAGAGGAGAAAGTGCTGTTGCTGCACCTGGTTTTCTAATCAATATGGGATTCGGGACATTTGTTGAATCAGCTTATCCATTCATGTTCTCTAATAAAATAGTCTTTGGCGGAGCCCTTGTATCAGCAGGAATAGGAGGGGCGCTAGTCGGCTTATTTGATGTAAGGGGGACAGCTTATGTTCCATCCTTTACAGCACCGTTCCTTTCCAATAATATTACAGGCTTTATTATAGCAATGATTGTTCCACTTGTTGTAGCATTTCTGATTACGTTAGCTGCAAATAAGCTTCCTGCTAAAAAGAAAACAGCGAAGAAAAGTGAAGATGAGGTTGCGGTTTGATTAAAAATCCCATTTTAAACAATGGGATTTTTTTTATTTAGGAAAACGAATATAATTAGTATATATATATTATTTTTAAGAAGGCAATTTATTTATTGTATTGCCGGATTGGAGGCAAAAATGTACAGTTTTAAAAATGATTATAGTGAAGGTGCCCATCCTAGCATATTGCAAGCATTAATAGAAACGAATCTTGTACAGGAAGCGGGTTACGGCGAGGACAGCTACACATTACAAGCGGTAAAGCTTTTAAAGGAAAAAATGGGCAATACGGATGTGGATATCCATTTGCTTTCTGGTGGAACACAAACTAATCTTACGGCGATTTCTGCTTTTTTAAGACCACATGAAGCAGCGATTGCCGCAACAAGCGGTCATATTTTCGTTCATGAAACTGGAGCGATTGAAGCAACAGGACATAAAGTTGTTACAATAGACACAGAGAACGGCAAGCTGACACCAGCAAATATTCAGCAGGTATTGGATGAACATACTGATGAACATATGGTTAAACCAAAACTTGTATACATATCTAATTCAACGGAAATTGGTTCGATTTATTTAAAGAGCGAGCTTGCAGAGCTGAAAAGCTTCTGTGAAAGAAATAACCTCCTGTTGTTTTTGGATGGGGCTAGACTAGGTTCTGCATTATGTGCAGACAGCAATGATATTCAATTAAGTGATCTTCCTCGTTTAGTTGATGCATTCTACATTGGAGGCA
The DNA here is from genome assembly GCA_031179905.1 of Bacillus sp. (in: firmicutes). Taxonomy (GTDB): domain Bacteria; phylum Bacillota; class Bacilli; order Bacillales; family Cytobacillaceae; genus Niallia. Next base: position 3,677 of record JAPSHL010000119.1, read on the forward strand.
CAAAAAACGGTGCATTACTTGGCGAAGCGCTTGTTATTATTAAGGATTCCTTGAAAGAGGATTTCCGCTATCATATTAAGCAAAAAGGAGCACTGCTTGCAAAAGGCAGACTTCTAGGCATACAGTTTTTAGAGTTGTTCCGTGATAATCTCTTCTTTGAACTGGCTGAACATGCTAACAAAAGGGCGAACGAACTAAGAGTGGGACTGCAACAGGAGAATATTGAATTCCTAATTGACTCTCCTACAAATCAGCTATTCCCGATTTTGCACAATGACCAAATTGAAAAGCTGCAAAACAAGTATGCCTTCTTAGTGTGGGGAAAAATTGATGCAGATAAATCAGCGATCCGCTTAGTAACTTCCTGGGCGACGAAAGAAGAAGCAGTTCATCAGTTTTTAAAAGATATAAAGGGCTGATAACTTTATAGAAACAAGCATAAATTATATGCTTGTTTCCGAAAAAATGTAAGTGTTTACATTTTGGAAAAACCACTGTTATAATCAGAATAAATCATTAGCAGCATCAAAGCTGCAGTTGATATAAACTGTTAGGAAAAGGGAGGAAAAAAATGAACAAGTTCAAAGGAATCATTCCACCTGTGTCCACGATTTTTGACGAGCAAGGCAAGCTGAGTGAAGGGGAGATGGAGCAGTTAATTGACAGGCTGATTGAAGCGGGTGTCGATGGCTTGTTATTTTTAGGGTCTGGCGGAGAATTCAGTCAGATGTCCAGAGAGGAAAGACTGGAGACTGCGGAATTTGCAGTGAGTTATGTAAACAAACGAGTGCCTGTTTTAGTTGGAACTGGCAGCACCAATACAAGAGAAGCGATAGATTTTAGCGGACACGCTCAAAGAATTGGAGCAGATGGAATAATGGTAATCAATCCTTACTATTGGAATTTGTCTGACGGCAATCTATATGGGTACTTTAGCCAAATTGCCAAATCTGTTGACATTCCCGTTCTCCTCTATAATTTTCCGAACCTTACTGGCCAGGATTTGAGCCCGGACTTTGTGGCCCGCCTCGTGGATGATCACCCCAATATTGTTGGCATAAAAGAAACCGTCGACTCTGTCGGACATATCCGAGACATGATTATGCAAGTAAAACATAAGCATCCCCACTTTTCTGTTTTATGCGGTTATGATGACCACCTCTTAAACACACTTCAGCTTGGCGGAGATGGAACGATATCTGCAAGCGGCAACTTTGCACCACGACTTTCCATCGACATATACCGTGCCTTCACAAATGGGGACCTTGAAAAGGCAGCAGCCCTGTATAAGCAGCTCGCGATTCTGCCGCAGCTATACAAGCTTGACAGTCCGTTTGTGAATGTTATAAAGGAGGCAATAAAGCAATGCGGACTCAATATTTCTACATATGTACTGCCTCCGTCTGCGCCCCTTAATGAGGAGAAGCGCTCACATGTAAAGGCGATTTTAGCAGAAGCGGGAGTTCTGCCTGCTGCAAAACAATAAATTAGTGTTCTGTAATTAACAGATGAACCAAGTGTTGTGTGTTCATCTGTTTTTTTGTTTTTAAGAATAAAAAAGCTTAACAATAATGTCTTGATCATGATTGCCGAATCCTTGGCCGAACAATGTCATTCCGCCTTTATTTTTAGCGTCTGGTTCAATTGCCAGCTTTATTTCAATTAAATCACTGTTTTCCAGTCCTAACTTGTTAATTGTAATGTTAGATAACAGTTCCCCGTCAATATGTGTTGAATTCCGGTTGATTCTCAAATGCTTCAACAATCCATATTGGCTGTTCAAATCCTCCCACCAGAGAGGTGTATAGGCTCCTCTTACATCAGAGAAATTACCAGGGCTTGTCCAAGTTCCAACCTTTATGTTGTTGATGAAAAAGCTGATATCGCTCGGCCAAATATTGTTCGATCCAGGGAATTCTGAGGCGAGTTCTAAGCTGATTTCCAGCATTTCCGGCTGTTCGCTTTTTTTTAGAAGATTAGGGATTTTATAAACTAAATAACCATCAGACAGCCAGACAAGGGATGCATCCATCCGTTCTCCGTCCATAAAGTATTTAGGATCATCCAATTTGCCGATGATTTTTTTAGGACTAGCAAGCCCACAAGTCGGTTCAACAGAATAATCGGTATAATGGCCAACCTTGAGATTAATGACTCTTGATTCAAACTTGTTGTAGATTTTTTTCGGGAAAATGACCTCGATATTATCGACGCGCAGGCGAATAATCTTCTGTTGGCCTGATTTTCCTGCTGACTTTTCAGAGGCAACTAGTTGTGCTTGTTCAAGCTTTTGTATATGACGTGTTACAATGGCGCTGCTTAAATTAAGTTTTGCGGCAAGCTGGCCGATGTTAAGTTCTTGAATGGATAGAAGCTCCAGTATTTTCAAACGGGTTTCACTGGCTAAGCTTTCATAAACTGCTAAAGAATTTTTTGATAAATCCAGTTTCATGAAGGTATTTCCCCCTATTAGAGATTACTCTCCTAATTGTATGACATATTTAAAAATATTGCTCTCTTTAGTGCAAATAAACGTTAAATATGAGCTCTTTATTTAGTGTAACATCTATTTGTTTAACTGTATAGTTAAATATGTTAATACCATTGACACCAATGATAATATCGTATACTATTCAAAATGTAAGCGGTTATAATAATATTTATTTAACTAATTGGTTAAAAAGGGGGTTGTATGAGGTGCATTACTTGCACCAGCGTCAGAAGTGTTGAAAGCCCGTCAGTCGTTCGAAGTACCTTTTCAATTTGGTGTTATGAAAGTCACCCTCGGAGAAACGGCAGTAAGTGATAGGAGGGGAAGTGTCTGGGAAAGAAACGCACTATTTATGCAGTTGTTGTTGGATGTTTACTTGCAATTGTCATAGTGGGGGGGTTAGTGATGAAAAAAGAGAAGACAGTCGTTTATACAAACCCGGTCGGCGGCATGACTGATATAGGTGATCCGTTTGTGTTAAAGGACGGGAACCAATACTATATGTTTGCTACTTCTGCGCCATCCATAGGATTCAGGGTTTGGCAGTCAGACAATATGGTGGACTGGGAGGATAAAGGTCTTGCATATGACATTAACGAACAAATGGAGCAATGGGCGACAGGGGATTTTTGGGCACCTGAAGTGATGAAACATAACGGCAAGTTTTATATGACATACAGTGCCCGCAATCACGATGGCCATCTGCAAATTTCTGTGGCAGTCAGCGACAATCCGCTAGGGCCATTTAAAGATGTCAGCACAGAAATCGTAAACGAGGATGGCTCCTACATAGACGGCCATATTTTTGCGGAGAACAACACAGCTTATTTTTACTATGTGAAAGACTGTTCGGAAAATGTTATTGAGGGCAATCATGTGAGTCAGATTTTTGTTCAAAGAATGAATGATGATTTAACTCGTTTAATAGGAAAACCAAAGCTGCTGCTTGAGCCGGACCAAGACTGGGAGGGTTTAGGTGGAGATTACCAATGGAATGAAGGCCCGTTTCTCCTTAAAGACAGCAGCCGGTACTATCTCATGTACTCGGCAAACTATTTCGCAAGTGAGGATTACGGTGTCGGTTATGCGGTAGCAGATAACCCTCTAGGTCCTTTTAAGAAGGCACAAGAAAATCCTGTACTGACAAAAGACCTTGAACATGGAATTTCAGGTCCGGGCCATAATAGTGTGGCAGCAGGCCTTAACGGAAAGACACTCTATACCTTTTACCACACCCATACTTACCCACAAGCACCTAGTGGAGACAGGCAAATGAATATGGATCGCCTTTATTTTGAAGATGGAAAGTTGAAAATTGATGGACCATCTTATTCAGAACAAACCATAACTGTTACAGGAGGAAACTAATATGAAGAAATGGAACTTGTTAGTTGTCTTGGCATTAATGGCAGCCCTTGTATTGAGTGCTTGTGAAAAGGAAAGTGAAAGCGCAAGCGGCGGAAACAATAAAGAAATTTTGCTGTGGAGCGGTACAACTGGACCTGATGGGGATTTAATTAAAAAAAATATTGATGAATACAATGCGACAAACCCTGAGTATAAAGTGAAGATTGTGGCAATGGAAGGCAGTGTCTACAGCAACAAGTTGGCGACGGTTACACGTTCTGGTAAAGGCGTTCCGGACATTGCCTTAATTGCATCTGAATCTGTGTCCACATATCAAGCTCAGGATATGCTTGAGCCTTGGGATAAATATATCGATGGTACAGAAGTGAAAGCAGAGAATTACATCGAGGAAGCATGGAATGTCGGTGAAGCAGATGGAGAACGATATGGTCTTCCGGCAACGATGGGCAGCTGGGTTATGTACTATAACAAAGATTTAGTTAATAAATATGCACCGGGAGCAGTTGACGACGGAATTGTCACATATGAAGAAATTGATAAAGCAGGTGCCGCAGCGAAGGCAGATGGAATCTATGCGTACGGCTTCTCATGGCCGATGCAGAACTTTAATAATCTGTATTTGCAGATGGGCGGCCAGTTTTCTAGTAACAGCAAGCCGACAATCGATAATGATACAGCTGCTGCTACTATTCAAAAGTTTAAAGATTACCGTGATCAAGGCTTTATGAACAAAAATGGCGAAGATGTGAATAAGCTTTTCAATAACGGAAAGGTCATCTTCTTGCCTGAAGGAACATGGATGCTGTCACAAATGAGTAAAATCACTGATTTTGACTGGGGAGAAACATTTACGCCGCAATGGGATGCAAACAACATTATTCAAGGAAGCGGTGCAGACCAATTTACAATGTTTAAGAGCAAAGAGCGTTCTGGAGAAAAAATTAAAGGAATTGTTGATTTTATCACTTGGCTTCAAGGGAATCAGCTTGAATGGATTAAATCTGGAGCGAATCCTACAGCATTAGGCATGTTGGATGATGAAGAGTATGTGGATATGCCACAATCATTTTTGTTGAAAACAGAAGAAGCTCGAAGTGCAGTGAAAATCATTACAGATCCGGGGAGTTCTTACATTTTCACTGAAATAGACAACTCTGCATGGGATATGATTCAAGGGAAAACAGACATAAAAGACGGCTTAAAGAAAATTCAGCAAACCGTCAATGACAAAATGAAGCAATAACAATTTAATAAAGGGGGAAGGCAGTAAAGATTAATCCTTCCCCTTTGTAAATGAGGTGACATTGTATGGCTGTATTAGCTGATAAATCTCTCGGAAATAAAAAAGCAGGAAGAAAAAAATGGCTGAATTTATGGCCCGCCCTGTTTGTTGGCCCGCATTTGCTTCTCTTTGTCATTTTTTTTCTTATTCCATCGGTGTTTGGTATTTATATATCGTTTACGGATTGGGACTTATTCACAGCGCCTGAGTTTGTCGGGTTTGATAATTACAAGACGATACTGTTTGATCAAGACTCAAGTTTTCACTCGCAATTTTACACGGGTTTGGAAAACACCTTTCTTTTTGTGCTTTTTGCAGTGCCAGTATGTGTGGTTGTTCCGCTCTTTATTGCGGTAGCGTTATCGGCTAAGCCAAAATGGAACCGGATGTTTCAGTCTCTGTTTTATTTGCCTTCCTTATTTGCGATTTCCGCAGTGATGATTATCTGGCAGTTTTTGCTGAGTGTGTCCTACGGACCGCTTGCCAACTATTTTAATATTTCCACTAATATGCTTGATAATCAGCCGAACGCTTGGATTGCACTAGTAATTGTAACTGTTTGGTGGACAATCGGCGGCAATATGGTTATTTATTTAGCGGCATTGAACGGCGTTCCGAAGGATTTGATGGAAGCGGCAGATTTGGATGGAGCGGGAGCAGTAAGTAAATTTATCAAGGTCACACTTCCAAGCATTAAATATCAAATATTGTTTACGACCGTTATGACGACTATTGCCCAGTTTAACGTTTATGGCCAGCCGTTAATGCTGACAGGGGGAGGACCGACAGATTCTACCCATGTCCTTTTAATGTATATCCAAGAAAATGCTTTCGGTTCCGGCTTTTCCATTGCTGGCATATCGGCAGCAATGGCAATCATGCTTGGACTGTGCATTATGGTTGTATCAGCCATTCAATTTTATTTGTTAAGGGATAAGGATTGAGGTGAGGAGAATGAATAAAACAAAAAAAACGAAAATCATCGCTTTCTTCTTTTTGCTTGTGATGGCTGTTCTTTGGCTTTTCCCGATATTGTGGGGTGTGTTTACATCATTTAAATCGGAAGAGGAAATTACGGCAGCTGCTGCAAGTTTTCTGCCGATACACTGGACAATAGGCAATTACAGTGAACTGCTCATCGATAATGCTTCAAGTCCTGTAGTGAAATGGTTTACTAATTCACTGATTATTGCAGTATCTCATACAGTGCTTGTCCTCATTGTTGTATCACTTGCTGCATATGGTTATACAAGGCTGAACTTTAAGGGACGTGACCTCCTGTTTGGGTTGCTGCTGGCATCGATGATGTTCCCATCCGTTGTTAATCTTATTCCTTTGTACAGTATTATGGACAAATTAGGGTGGGTGAATAACTTTTTGGCCGTGATTGTTCCAGGGGCAGCTGGAGTCTTCAATATTTTTCTTGTTCGCCAATTTGTTTTAGGCATACCGAAGACCTTTGATGAATCAGCTAAGATGGATGGTGCTAATGAGTTCCAAATATTTCGTTTAATCATTCTGCCGTTAATTCGCCCTGTATTAACTGTGGTGGCCCTGTTTAGTTTTACTGGAGCATGGAATGATTTCCTATGGCCATCCATTGTCCTAAATGACATAGATAAACTACCGATCACACCGGGACTTCAGCTGTTGCAAGGGCAGTATATGACCTATCCGGGAATTGGGACTGCTGGTGCATTAATTGCCTTAGTACCAACTTTTCTGCTGTACTTATTTGCACAGAAATACTTTATGCAGTCTATGTCATTATCTTCAGGTGTTAAAGGATAAATAGGAAAGGCGGGATTGACTTGAACAGGTCTGCAGAACGAAAAATCATTTATGCTGCAAGCTGCTGGCAGCTGCTTACGGGCATTGTCACAATGTTTTTCTATGCTTTCTACATAAAAAAA